>CAIXBE010000112.1 GCA_903917595.1 uncultured Rhodobacterales bacterium | reverse complement strand
TGCAGGCACGGTCACGCTTTCCACCAAGGCCACCGAACGGCTGGTTCCGGCGAACGAAGGCATCGCCTTTCCGCTCGGCACGATGGACACCTTCACCACCTATGGCGGCCCAGCCAACCTGCTGGAGGCAGCGAACACCATGGGTCTGCCACTCTATGCCCGCCAGCACCTCGACGAAAGGGGCCGCTGGATCGACCTGATGACGGAGGCCTCGATCCTTCCGGTGAACAAGCGGCCGCGCATCGCGATCCGCATTCACACTTCGAACTGACGGGCGCCTCCGATGAACGTCTTCGCCGCCGCCATGGATCGGACCTACGCAAACCCGTCCATGGCGGCGGCCGCTGTCTGGATTTCCGCGACCACCTCGGAGGAACGCCCCATCCGCGTGATCCGCCGTGCCCCGGACCGCATCACCGAATTCGGCGCTGGGCGGTTTGTCAGCGACACCATGATGGTGGACGTGCGTGTGTCTGACTTGCCGGAACCGCGAACTGGCGATCTGATCGTGATTGGCGCGGACAGCTTCACCATTCAGGGCGAACCAACCCGCGACCGCGAACGCCTGGTCTGGTCGCTGGACCTGCGGCCATCATGAAGTTGAGGATCGCGTTCGATCCCGACCTTGTAGCTCTGATGCAGGCCGAAATCGCCGCTGGGGAAAAAGCGGTGTCTGCTGCCATGCGCGAGGCGGGCACGTCCCTGAAATCCGCCTGGCGGTCGCAGATCACCGGCGCTGGGCTTGGCACACGTCTTGCCAACTCCATCCGCCTCGCCAGCTTCCCCAAATCCGGCGACAGCCTGAACGCCGCCGCGCTGGTCTGGTCGAATGCCCCGCTGATCATCGGCGCCCATGACACCGGGCCGCTGATCAGGTCGAAGGATGGGTTCTGGCTGGCGATTCCCACTCCGGCAGCGGGGAAAAGCACCAGGGGTGGCCGGATCACCCCCGGCGAATGGGAACGCCGCACTGGTCTGCGCCTTCGGTTCATTTACCGCCGCAGAGGCCCGAGCCTGCTGGTGGCGGAGGGGCGGCTGAATTCGAATGGCCGGGCCGTGGCGTCGAAGTCAAAAACCGGGCGCGGGGTGGCAACCGTGCCGATCTTCTTGCTGGTGCCGCAGGTCAGACTGCGGAAGCGGCTGGATCTGGCCCGCGATGCCGAACGGGCAGTGGGCGACGTGCCGGAACTGATCGTGGCAAAGTGGGTGACAAAATCGGACAGGGTCTAATGCTAGTTTTGCGTTGTTCGCTTGATGGTTGAATTGTCCATCGCTAGCCTGATTCTGAACCAGCAATGGAAGAGTTCTAAAAATGATGCGCAAATTTCTCTTTACCTTGCCGACTATGGCACTCATCGCATTTCCTGTCGGCGCCGAACCGTCACAGCAAGAGGTCGACGCAGCCCGTTCAGAATGCCGCGACGCGTTTCTTGCTCGGGATGCCGAAGCCTATATGAACGCAGCGGCATCAATGATCGCGTGGGGCTCCTTGCAGAACGTGGACTGGTCCAGGGAAGTCGAGTTGTGCCTTGCCTTTGCCGAAGCGATTGAAGGCGCGAGTCTGGACACCGCTCGTGAAAGGGCCGCTGGCCTATCCGATGGAATCGGCCCGACGTCTGCCCCGCTTTCGGTGGCCACGGCGCCACATGCAGAAGCGCCTGCGGCCGATACGAGGCTCGCAGATTACCTTTCCCGGATCGAGGCAGATGGGGCAGACGTGGAAGCGATTGTGCGCGAGATCGCGGCGGACACGACCTTTGCGCCGCCTCCAAGTCCCGAACGTGATGCGCTTGAGGCAGCACTTAGTGCATACGTTCGACCCATTCCCGCCGCACAAGCGGAACGCAACCATATCGCGTATCAAGCCTTGGTTCGGGTAAGCACTGAAAACCAGACCTACATCGACAAGGCCGCAGGTTACGAACAAGCCATCGAAGCGGAACGTGAGCAGCTGCAAAGAACCGCCCGTGCGCTCGAGGGGCGCTTGGTGCGCACGACAGCCGAGTTCGACGGTTCCTCTTGGGCGCGACACCCATCGTCCCCGCGCTTTCAGGATATCCGGAACTACGTGACGCTGTATCTGATTGAAGATGGAACGGGTCAGAAGACCATGGAGCTGTTTTTCAACTACACATCACGGAGTGGCTGGCTTTTCGTCGAAAGCGCCTCGATCAACATTGATGGGGAAACGACCCAAGTGCCGGTGGGTCAATGGTTTCGCGATAATGATACCGAGATTTGGGAGTTCGCCAGCACGCGAGGCGATGCAGCCGTGGCGCTTGCCCGCAAAATTGCTGACGCGGATCGCGCCGTCATTCGCTTCAATGGGCAGCAATTCTACGATGATTACGTCGTGTCAGACGGGGACAAGCGCGTCATCCGAGAAATGGTGGCAATGTGGGAAGTGATCTCCGCAGAGTAAAATGTGATCGCTCTGCAGCGAAACAGCTCAAGGCCACACAAAAACTAAAGACTTGGCCAGTTACGCCGTTCAAAAAAGAGCTGACGGGCACACGTCACAGCGGCGTGCCCCCGGCCATTGTGACATCAACAGTATTGTGATCCATGCCCACAACTCGCGAAACC
>CAIXBE010000111.1 GCA_903917595.1 uncultured Rhodobacterales bacterium | reverse complement strand
CGAGCGAAAGCGTCAAGAAACCGCGCGCTCCTGCATGAGAAGTATCCGATGCCCGAGGTTATCTTTGCTGGTCCCGATGGACGCCTGGAAGGCCGCTACCACCCGCAGAAGGAACGCGACGCGCCGATTGCCATCGTGCTGCACCCGCACCCTGCCTATGGCGGAACGATGAACAACAAGGTGGTGTATAACCTGCATTACGCCTTCTACAACCTTGGCTTTACCGTGCTGCGGTTCAACTTCCGCGGTGTCGGGCGCAGTCAGGGCGAATATGATCAGGGCATTGGCGAGCTGTCAGACGCAGCCAGCGCGCTGGATTACCTTCAGGCGATGAACCAGAACTCCAAGCAATGCTGGGTCGCGGGGTTCAGCTTTGGTGCCTGGATCGGCATGCAGCTGCTGATGCGGCGGCCAGAGATCACCGGCTTTGTGTCCGTGGCCCCCCCGGCGAACCTTTACGACTTCAGCTTCCTTGCGCCCTGCCCGTCTTCGGGTCTGGTCATCAACGGCACCGCCGACAAGGTGGCCCCGCCCAAGGACACCAAGACCTTGGTCGGCAAACTGCATGAACAGAAGGGCATCACCGTCACCCACACCGAAATCGAGGGGTCGGATCACTTCTTCAAGGACGAAGAGATGCATATGAAACCGATGATCCAGACGGTCTCGGACTATGTCCGCCGGAGGATGACCGAGGGGACCCGCTGATGTCGGCACTACAACTGATGGCCGACAAACTGGCCGATGATGTGCTGGCGGCCGAAAAGGAACTTGGCGACGACCGTTTTATCGACAAGGTCAGTCAAGTGCTGCTGGCAGCCTCGCCGACGTTTCAGGAGGCCTTCATGACCTCGATCCGGGTGCGAATGGCCGAACGCCGGGGGCGCAACTATCTGGAGGCCGCCCTTGCCACCAAACGCGGCACTGCCACGGTGGCCGAAGACGCGCCGGTCGTGCTGCGCGACGCGGGCCATTGAGCGATGGGCCAGTGATCGACCACCGGCTAGAGGACCAGTTCGCCTTTCTGAACGAGGCGGACCGGTTGAAATCCGTCCTCCGCGCGACGACGCTGGTGGATGGCTCACGGCCTGAAAACTCTGGCGAACATTCCTGGCATCTGGCGCTTTATGCGCTGGTCTTGGCCGATCAGGCGGGCCCTGGCGTGGACATCAACCGGGTGATCCGGATGCTGCTGATCCACGACCTGGTGGAAATCGACGTGGGCGACGTGCCGATCCATTCGGCCAATGGTCAGGCGCATGCGAGTGTTGAAACGATGGCCGCTGAAGCGCGGGCGGCGGATCGGATTTTTGGCCTGCTGCCAGCCGACATCGGCACTGGCCTTCGCGCCTTGTGGGAGGAATTCGAAGCCGCCCAGACCCCCGATGCGCTGTTTGCCAAAAGCCTGGACCGGGTGCAGCCGGTGATGGCCAACCTGATGTCGGGCGGCGGGACATGGGTCACCTATGACGTGACCTATGATCAGCTTGAGGCGCGCGTTGGGGTGAAGATCGCCAAAGGCGCGCCGGGGTTGTGGGGCTGGGTGCGGGAACGCTGCAGGGGGTATTTTCGCTAAGGGCCGCTTTTCGGTCCCTTGCGGTCCCTCATCGCTGACCCGTGAAGACGCCCGTCAAGGCGGATGAACGGCCGGTGACATTTCGGTATACAATCGCATACCGCACTTCCCAAGCCGCCGGTTTTCCGCTATGCAACCTGCAACCGAATCCCATGACCGGAGAGTCCGCATGTCCAAGATCAAGGTAGCCAACCCCGTCGTCGAGCTTGACGGCGACGAGATGACCAGGATCATCTGGGACTTCATCAAGCAAAAGCTGATCCTGCCCTATCTGGACCTGGACCTGAAATACTATGACCTTGGGATCGAGGAGCGTGACCGCACCAACGACCAGATCACCATCGACTCTGCGGAAGCCATCAAGAAATACGGCGTCGGCGTCAAATGCGCGACGATCACTCCGGACGAAGCGCGGGTCGAAGAATTCGGCCTGAAGCAGATGTGGAAATCGCCCAACGGCACGATCCGCAACATCCTTGGCGGCGTGATCTTCCGCCAGCCGATCATCTGCAAGAACGTGCCGCGTCTGGTGCCGGGCTGGACGAAACCCATCGTCATCGGCCGCCATGCTTTCGGCGACCAGTACCGCGCGACCGATTTCCGGTTCCCCGGTGCGGGTAAGCTGACGATGAAATTCGTCGGTAATGACGGCACGACCATCGAAAAGGACGTCTATTCCGCGCCGTCCGCTGGCGTCTACATGGGCATGTACAACCTTGATGACTCGATCATCGACTTTGCCCGCGCCTCGCTGAACTACGGTCTGAACCTTGGCTGGCCGGTGTATCTGTCGACGAAGAACACCATCCTCAAGGCCTATGACGGCCGCTTCAAGGACCTGTTCCAGAAGATCTACGAGGAAGAATTCGCCGAGGCCTACAAGAAGGCCGGCATCACTTATGAACACCGGTTGATCGACGACATGGTGGCGTCGTCGATGAAGTGGTCGGGAGGCTATGTCTGGGCCTGCAAGAACTATGACGGCGACGTGCAGTCCGATCTGGTGGCGCAGGGCTTCGGCTCCTTGGGCATGATGACCAGTGTTCTGATGACGCCCGATGGCAAGATCGTGGAAGCGGAAGCGGCGCATGGCACCGTCACCCGCCACTTCCGCGAGCATCAGAAGGGCAAGGCGACCAGCACTAACTCGGTCGCGTCGATCTATGCCTGGACCGGGGGCCTGAAGCATCGTGCGAAACTGGATGGCAACGAGGCACTGATGCGCTTTGCCACCACGCTGGAACAGGTGACCGTGGATACGGTGGAAGACGGCCACATGACCAAGGACCTGGCTCTGCTGGTTGGCCCGGATCAGAAATGGCTGACCACGATGGGCTATCTGGAAAAGGTCGATGAATACCTGAACAAGGCGCTGCAAGGCTGACCGTTGAGAGGGGCGGCAATCCCGCCCCTCAGTTTTCAAGGTGAACACTCATTGCGACATCTTACCAAGATCGCTGGCTGGCCCCTGCCTGCTGCAAACGCAAATGTCCACGCTTCGATGGAGAGCTTCTATGAAGCGGTGACGGACTACTGGTACGGGTCGACGCCGCCGCGCCGCAAACACTCCGGCTGGCAGTTCTTTGGTCGGGCGCAGGGTTGCGATATCGGACAGCGTCGCATTGCCAAAGAAAGCCTGACGTCAGACTGGGCGCTTGATTTGGAGGGTCCGCTGTTCGGCCAAATCCTGAACGGAGGTTTCATCCAGTTTGTCGATAACTGTCCGTTTGTTCTGGATGAAACTGCTTTGATGCTGTCCGTCTTCGGTCCAAGAACAGCATTCGAGCAGTTCTGGGAGATGGTTGGGCCTCTGGCGGTGCAAGTGCAAAGCCTCCGGCAAAGGCTGATCGCGTCTGATGGAAAAGTTGATGACACTTTCTGGATGAAGGTCGACACCTTGATCGATCAATTCTACCGCGATCCTGTTGATCCTGGTGTCGAAGAAGAATGGACCCGAAGCTACATCGGTGATGACAATCTTTTCGGAAGTAACCGCCGGTTCGGCGAGGTCGATCCTTCGGAGCCTTGGGCCACGACCATAGCGCGGAACATCCTGAAGCACGCCATAGCGAATGCCCATGAGCTCGGCGTACAGCTGACATACGATGGCTATGACGCCTAGCTGAGCGGTCGCGTCGATCTATGCCTGGACCGGCGGCCTGAAGCACCGCGCCAAACTGGACAGCAATGACGCGCTGATGCGCTTTGCTACCACGCTGGAGCAGGTGACGGTCGACACCGTTGAAGATGGCTATATGACCAAGGACCTGGCGTTGCTGGTCGGACCGGATCAGAAATGGCTGACCACGATGGGCTATCTGGAAAAGGTCGACGAATACCTGAACAAGGCGCTGCAGGGGTAAACGGTGGGCTGAAGCACACCATACCGGGCCGGCCCGATTGGGTCGGCCCTTTTGCATTGCTGTGATCTTCACCGGCTCCATCGGGCCGCCCCCTCTGGCCATGGGCGGGAAAACCCTGTAAGGCCCCGCCAACCCTATCCGGACTGGACCCAATGGAACTCCGCAACATCGCGATTATCGCCCACGTCGACCACGGCAAGACCACCCTTGTGGACGAGCTGCTCAAGCAGTCCGGCTCTTTCCGCGACAATCAGGCCGTAGCCGAACGCGCTATGGACAGCAACGACATCGAGCGTGAGCGCGGGATCACCATCCTGGCGAAGTGCACATCGCTGGAATGGGGCGGCGCGCGGATCAACATCGTCGACACCCCCGGCCACGCCGATTTCGGCGGCGAGGTCGAGCGCATCCTGTCGATGGTTGATGGCGTTGTATTGCTGGTCGACGCCGCTGAAGGCCCGATGCCGCAGACCAAATTCGTGACCGCCAAGGCGCTGGCTCTGGGCCTGCGCCCAATTGTGGTGCTGAACAAGGTCGACAAGCATGACGCCGAACCGAACCGCGCGCTGAACGAAGTGTTCGATCTGTTCGCCAACCTTGGCGCGGATGATGACCAGCTTGATTTCCCGGTGCTTTACGCGTCGGGCCGCAACGGCTGGGCTGACAACGAGCTTGACGGTCCGCGCAAGGATCTGGACGCGCTGTATGCGATGGTCCTGAAACACGTTCCCGCCCCTGCGCAGATCGCGCGCCGGGCCGAGCCGTTCCAGATGCTGGCGACCACGCTGTCTGCCGACCCCTTCATCGGCCGCATCCTGACCGGTCGGGTTGAGGCGGGCACCCTGCGCGCCGGTGAGACGATCAAGGCGCTTTCCCGCGACGGCGAACGGCTGGAGCAGTTCCGCGTGTCCAAGGTTCTGGCCTACCGTGGCCTCGTGATGACTCCGATTGATGCAGCCGAAGCGGGCGACATCGTCACCCTTGCCGGCATGTCCAAGGCGACCGTGGCCGACACTTTGTGCGCGCTGGAAATCGACACCGCGCTTCCGGCACAGCCGATTGACCCGCCGACCATCTCGATCACCTTCGGGATCAACGATTCGCCCCTGGCGGGCAAGGAAGGCTCGAAGGTTCAGTCGCGCGTGATCCGCGAGCGTCTGATGAAAGAGGCCGAGATCAACGTCGCGATCAAGATCACCGACACCCCCGGCGGCGATGCGTTCGAAGTCGCCGGTCGTGGCGAACTTCAGATGGGCGTGCTGATCGAAAACATGCGCCGCGAGGGGTTCGAGCTGTCGATCTCGCGCCCGCGCGTGCTGTTTCGCGAGATTGACGGCGTCCGCCATGAACCGATTGAAGAAGTCACCATCGACGTCGATGATGATTACACCGGCCCGGTCATCGAAAAGATCACTGGACCGCGCAAAGGCGATCTGGTCGAGATGAAGCCTGCGGGCGTCGGCAAGACCCGGATCATCGCGCATGTGCCGTCGCGCGGGCTGATCGGCTATCATGGCCAGTTCATGACCGACACGCGCGGCACTGGCGTTCTGAACCGGGTGTTCCACGGCTGGGCGCCGCACAAGGGCCCGATCGAGGGGCGGCGGCAGGGCGTTCTCATCTCGATGGAAACCGGTATTTCGGTGGCCTACGCGATGTGGAAGCTGGAAGACCGCGGCCACTTCTTCATTGGCGTGCAGGAACCGGTCTACACCGGCATGATCATCGGCGAACACAGCCGCGACAATGATCTGGAAGTGAACCCGCGGAAGGGCAAGCAGCTGACCAACGTCCGCGCCAGCGGCACCGATGAAGCGGTGCGCCTGACCACTCCGGTCAAACTTAGCCTGGAACAGTGCATCGCCTATATCGACGATGACGAACTGGTTGAAGTCACGCCGAAATCGGTGCGGATGCGCAAGCGGTTCCTGGATTCCAACGACCGCAAGCGGGCATCGCGGTCGGCGTGACACCACGAAGCGGGGGTTTCTCACCCCCCAGTCCATTGGTTTCTTGAACCAATACCGAAACCAATAGACTACCCCGTGGGATGTTTTTGCAGAGAGGAAGCCAGGTCAGGCCGCAGCGGCAAGACGGCAGGGCAGGAAATCTTCCACCTGGACCGTGCCGCGTTCAAATGTGCAGAAACTGTAGGGCGGCACCTCTTCCCAGCCGCCCTGTTCGACCTCCAGCGGTTCGGACACTACGGCCCGACCACCCCGGCTGTCCGACCAGCGGTGCCACAGCGACGGTGCCGATTCATCGGTCGAATAGCGCACCGCGTAAAGCCGTTCACCATCCGACAGCGCCGCCGTCATTCGCAAATGCGGACTCTGTCCCTTGTCCCGTGCCAGCCGGATGAACCTTGCCGCCGCCCGCTCCAGCGCGCCGCGCGGATCGTCATCCAGCCCTTCGGCCAGCGCCACCAGAAACAGCGCCTCACTGTCCGTGGCACCCTTGCGGTGGGCATAGAGCGATTCCGGGATCATCATGTCGGCATCGCGGCGGAAGTCGCCGTAGCCGCCGATCTGGCCGTTGTGCATGAAGCTCCACTTGCCATGGGTGAAGGGATGGCAGTTGTTGCGGCTGGTCGCGGTGCCGGTCGAGGCGCGGACATGGGCCAGAAACAGGTGCGACTTGACCTGCTCGGTCAGGCTTTTCAGGTTCGGGTCAGACCAGGCGGGCAGCACATCGCGGAAAAGGCCAGGTTCTGGCCGATCACCATACCACGCGATGCCAAAGCCGTCGGCATTGATCGCCGAATGGCATTGCGTGGCGCAATGGCTTTGGTGGATCAGACTGTGACCCGGTCGGCTGATGATCTCCTCCAGGAAGATCGGAGCGCCGGTATAGGCGGCCCAGCGACACATCAGCAGGCCCCTTCGATTGGTTTCATGTTCTGCCTCATGGTTTTTTCACAAGGATAGCATGGGTCTTGGGAAGCACCGCAGAGGAATTAGTGCGCATTCGCGCTATTCCGCTGCTTCAACCACCATCAGATCACGCTCACAAGCCCCCACCGCATGCGCGCGGGCCGCCGAATAGGCGGGTGAGTTGTAGCACTCCACCGCGCGTTCCAGACTGGGGAAGATCGCGACAACATTGCGTTCGCGCGGCGTGCCTTCCAGTTGCACATAGCGCCCGCCGCGCGCGAGGAAGCGACCGCCATGCGCGGCAATCGCCGGGCCTGCAAGGGCTGCATATTTGCCATAGGCCTCGGCGTCGGACACATGGACATGGGCAATCCAATAGGCTTCCGGCATCTTATCCCCCAAGTGTGGCTTCAGCCGCTGCGATCGCGGCTTCGGCCCCGGCGATGTCGGCCCCGCCTGCTTGCGCCATGTCCGCACGGCCTCCGCCGCCCTTGCCGCCCATCGCCTCGGCCGCCACTTTGACCAGCGTCACCGCAGAAATCCGGTCGGTCAGATCCGCCGTGACCCCCGCCGCAACTGCAGGCTTGGCACCGGTATCGGCGATCAGCAGCACCGCGCCCGAACCCAGACGGGCCTTCATCTCGTCGATCAGCGCGGGCAGACCCTTGCCGGAAACCCCGGTCAGCACCTGCGCCAGGAACTTGATCCCGTTGATATCCTTGGCCTCTTGCCCTGCGGCCTTGCCACCCATGGCAACCTCGCGCCGCAGTTGTGCCACCTCGTTCACCAGCGCCTTCTTTTCATCGAACAAGGCGCGGATACGCTCGGCAAGTTCCGAGGCCGGGGCCTTGATGATCGACGCAATGTCAGCCAGCCGCGCATCCTGCTGGCGCAGATGGTCAAGTGCGGCCTGCCCGGTCAGCGCCTCGATCCGGCGCACGCCCGCCGAGGAAGCGCTTTCCGACAGCAGCACCATCGCCCCGATATCGCCGGTGCGCGTGACATGGGTGCCGCCGCAAAGTTCAAGGCTGTAGGTCCGCCCGTCGACGCCCTTGGCCGAGCCGTCCAGCACGCCCATCGACACCACACGAACCTCGTCGCCGTATTTTTCACCGAACAGTGCCTGCGCACCAATGGCACGGGCATCATCGGGGGTCATGATCCGGGTTTCCACCGGGGAGTTCTGGCGGATGAAGGCGTTCACCTCGGCCTCGACCGTCGCAAGGTCGGGGGCGGAAATCGCCTGGGTATGGCTGAAGTCAAAACGCATCCGGTCGGCTGCGTTCAGGCTGCCCCGCTGGGCCACATGATCGCCCAACGTGCGGCGAAGGGCTTCGTGCAACAGGTGCGTCGCCGAATGGTTGGCGCGGATCTGGCCACGGCGGCTGTGGCTGACCTCAAGCTTGGCGGGCTGGCCCTTCGTCAGGGTGCCTTCGGTAACGACGGCCACATGAATGAAGACGCCTGCGGCCTTCTTGACATCGGTCACCTCAGCCGAGCCAGTCGCGGTGCGGATCCAGCCGGTATCACCAACCTGCCCGCCGCTTTCGGCGTAGAACGGGGTCTGGTTGACGGTGACCTGCACCACCTCCCCTTCCGAGGCCGAAGCGACCCCGGCCCCATCCCGGACCAAAGCGGTGACCACGCCTTCGGCGGTTTCGGTGTCATAGCCCAGAAATTCGGTTACGCCGTGGTCTTCGGCAATCTCGAACCAGATTTTCGCATCGGCAGCGGCACCGACCCCCGACCATGCGGCGCGGGCCTTTTGTTTCTGTTCGGCCATGGCGGCGTCAAAGCCCGCCACATCCACCGCGCGACCCTTTTCGCGCAGGGCGTCCTGCGTCAGGTCCAGCGGGAAGCCGTAGGTGTCGTAAAGCTTGAAGGCGGCAGCACCGGGCAGATCGGCTCCTTCGCCCAAGTGCGACAGCTCGTCATCCAGCAGCTTAAGCCCCCGGTCAAGTGTCTGTTTGAACTTGGTTTCTTCGGAACGCAGCGTCTCTTCGATCATCGACTGCGCCCGGACAAGCTCGGGGTAAGCCGCCCCCATGCCGCGTACCAAAGCCGGGACCAGACGGTGCATTACCGGGTCCTGCGCGCCCAGCATGTGCGCATGGCGCATCGCGCGGCGCATGATCCGGCGCAGGACATAGCCCCGGCCTTCGTTCGACGGCATCACCCCGTCGGCCATCAGGAACGAAGTCGAGCGCAGATGGTCGGCGATGACGCGGTGGTGAATTTTCCCCGGCCCGTCGGGATCAGCACTGGTGGCATGGGCCGATGCTTCGATCAGGCTGCGCATCAGATCGGTGTCATAGTTGTCGTGCTTGCCCTGCAGCAGCGCCCCGATCCGCTCCAACCCCATGCCGGTGTCGATCGACTGCATCTCCAGCGGGACCAGACGGCCGTCCGCGAACTGTTCGTTCTGCATGAAGACGTTGTTCCATATCTCGATGAACCGGTCGCCGTCTTCGTCCTTGGAGCCCGGGGGACCGCCCCAGATATGGTCACCGTGGTCATAGAAAATCTCGGTGCAAGGGCCGCAGGGGCCGGTCGGACCCATGCGCCAGAAATTGTCGTCGGTGGGAATGCGGATGATCCGGCTGTCGGGCAGGCCCGCGACCTTTTTCCAGATGTCGGCGGCCTCGTCGTCGGTGTGGTAGACGGTGACCAGAAGCTTGTTCTTGTCCAGACCGAAATCCTTGGTCAAAAGCTCCCACGCGAAGGCGATGGCCTGATCCTTGAAATAGTCGCCAAAGCTGAAATTGCCTAGCATTTCAAAGAAGGTATGGTGCCGCGCGGTATAGCCGACATTGTCCAGATCGTTGTGTTTGCCGCCCGCCCGCACGCATTTCTGCGCGGTGGTCGCCCGCACATAGTCGCGCTTTTCGACCCCGGTAAACAGGTTCTTGAACTGCACCATGCCAGAGTTGGCGAACATCAACGTCGGGTCGTTGCGCGGCACCAGGGGGGAGCTGTCCACCACCCGATGGCCATTGCGGCGGAAAAAATCAAGGTAGGTGGAGCGGATGTCGTTCAAGGATGCCATGGCGGGCCCTTTGCGAAAGGCGAAGACGGGTTTGGCACCCGATGTAACGGCATGGGCGGGGGCTGTCCACTGCGATGCAGCGAAGACTTGGGGCCGGTCTTGCTGCACGGCGGCCCGAACCGATTCGGCGACTGACTTGAATCCGGACAGCGGCGCACAATCCGTGTTAAGGTGCAGGAGGCTTTTGTCATGCATAGATTTTCCCGACTACTGCTTTTGATTGCCGTCAGCGTTTCCGGTGCCTTCATCACACCTTCTGATGCGCGCGCCGAGACGGTGGTGAAGGTCACCCTTTGGGACAAGGGCGAGAGTTCCATGGACATGCTGGGCGCGCATGAGCCGATGGGGATGGGCATGTTCGGTGCCGATCCGGACGTGACAAACACGGGGGCGACAATGGGGATCACGCTGGACCTGGCCGAGGTTCCGGCGGGCGCGATCAAATTCCAGATCTTGAACGACTCGCTGGAATTCTACCACGCGGTCACGATTTCGCCTGTGGCGGATGTGACTGTTCCCCTGCCCTATCTGGCCGAGGATCAGCGTGGATGAGGCGGCGGCTGGGGTCACGGCCAATCTGGGCGAGTTGAAGTCCCATGCCTCTGCGACCAAGACGGTCGCGCTGGAGCCGGGGACCTACATTCTTTACTGCAACATCTCGGGGCATTACGCGATGGGCATGTGGACCCTGTTGACGGTCACGCCCTAGCCGGGCGGTGCGCTGTAGCACACCCTACGACGCGTAAAAGTCAGCGCAGAACCTGCACCTTGTCGCCAAGGCGGATCACCCCGTCTTGTTCCACGCTGCACAAGACACCGCGCAAGCGGAGCGCGCGGTGTTCCGGCGCGCGGATCCAGTCATAGGCGGGGGTGCCGTAGCGCACCTTCCACTTGGCGCAGCCGTCATTCCAAACCTCGGAGACCCGCAGCACTGCGGTGCCCACGCCCAGAAGCTGGCCTTCGGGCAGATTTTCCTCAGAGGTATCAAGATCGCAGACAAAGGTGTCGCCGGGGTGGATGATGCCCGTCCGGTCGCGCCAGACAAGATCCAGCACCCGGCGCGGCAGGATTGAAACCTGAATGCCGGGATGCCCGGTGCCGTCGTCAAGCTTCAGCCAGGGGGCAATGCCCCAGCGTTCGCCGGGAATGCCCTTGTCGCGCGTCACGGTCAGGTCATTGACGAAATCGCGCTGGCCGAAACCGGGGCGAAAGCACAGCATTTCAACCGCGCTGCCGGACTTTGGTGCCGAAAGCACCCCCGCCAGCGCGGCCATCAGATCCTCGGTTGAGGCGTGTGCATTCATTCGTCCAGAACTTCGCTTTCCTCAGCACCGCCCGACATGGCGAAATCCAAGCCATTAGCGGCGCGGATCTTGTCCTCGATCTCGTTGGCGACCGACGGGTTCTGCTTGAGGAATATCTTGGCGTTCTCACGCCCCTGCCCGATGCGTTCATCCCCATAGGAATACCACGAGCCGGATTTTTCCACGACCCCGGCCTTGACGCCGATGTCGATCAGTTCGCCCGTCTTCGAGATGCCTTCGCCATACATGATGTCGAATTCGACCTGCTTGAAGGGCGGGGCCACCTTGTTCTTGACCACCTTGACGCGGGTGGAGTTGCCGACAACCTCATCCCGGTCCTTGATTGACCCGATGCGGCGGATATCCAGTCGCACGCTTGCGTAGAATTTCAACGCGTTGCCACCGGTTGTCGTCTCGGGCGAGCCGAACATGACGCCGATCTTCATCCGGATCTGGTTGATGAAGATCACCATGCAGTTCGACTTGCCGATGCTGGCGGTCAGTTTGCGCATGGCCTGGCTCATCAGGCGGGCCTGTGACCCCATCTGCATGTCGCCCATGTCGCCTTCGATTTCCGATTTGGGCACCAGGGCGGCTACCGAGTCGATGACGACCAGACTGACGGCACCAGAGCGGACCAGCGTATCGACGATTTCAAGCGCCTGTTCACCGGTGTCGGGTTGGCTGATCAGAAGCTCATTCAGATCGACGCCCAGCTTTTTGGCATATTGCGGGTCAAGCGCGTGCTCGGCGTCGACAAAGGCGCAGACGCCGCCTTTTTTCTGTTCCTCGGCTACGACATGCAGGGTCAGCGTGGTCTTGCCCGACGATTCCGGCCCGTAAATCTCGATGATGCGGCCCTTGGGCAGACCACCGATGCCAAGGGCGATATCCAGCCCCAGCGACCCGGTCGAGGTCGCCTCGATGTCCATCGCCGGGCTGTCAGCGCCAAGCCGCATGATCGAGCCCTTGCCGAACTGCCGCTCGATCTGTGCGAGCGCGCTTTCCAGCGCCTTCGACTTGTCCATGTCCCGCTTGCTCCCAAGGTCGAAAAGGTTTGCCGTAGCCATCGCACTCTCCTTATTTCACAGCCACCATCGGGCGGCAATCCTGCCATGTGTTCCCCAAGTGTTCTCAGTCTTATGAGATCAAATAGGGAACATTTCAATCAATTTCTTCCAAGGACAGCTTTTGCCGGTTCTGGTTAAGGGATAGTTTAGATCGCAGGCCGAAACCGGTCGGATGATGAAAAAGACCGGGGAGAATACAGGAATGCTGGTGTTCTGGGAGCAACGTCTGGCCTTTCTGGCCACGCCAAAGACGGGATCGACGGCCATTGCGTCGGCCCTCGAATCACTTGCCGCGGTGTCGATCCAGCGCCCCCCCCTTTTGAAGCACACGACCGTCCACCGCTACAGGAGGTTCATCGGGCCGTATCTTGAGGTGGCCTCGAAGGAGAAATTCACCCTCGTTGCCCTGATGCGCGAACCGCGGGACTGGCTGGGCAGTTGGTTCCGGTATCGCCAGCGCGAGGGGACCGACCCGGCAAAGTCGACGGCGGGGATGAGTTTCGATACTTTTGTTCAGGCTTGGTGCAAGGAAGTCCGTCCCGACTTCGCGGAGGTGGGCAGTCAGGACAGGTTCCTGCGGTCCAAGGATGGCGACGGCGTCGACCGGCTATTTCGCTATGAAGACATCGGCAGTTTTGTGCAGTTTCTGGAAGACCGTCTGGACTGCGAAATCATCCTGCCACGCCTGAACGTCTCGCCCAGTGGGGCGACCGATCTTTCGGCCGCAACCGAAGCATTGCTGCACGAGGCGGCGGCCGCGGATTTTGCCCTGTATGACACGCTGAAAGGCTAGGCGCCGCCTTGCCTGTGTGGCTTGTGGGGCATGACATGGCCCTCGAAAGCCGCTAGAGTTACCACCAAGGGGCCAGCAGACCCCGTGAGGCATGAAAGGGCGGCCCGATGGACGAATTGAATGTGACGCGGCGCGGAATTGTTCTTGGCGCGGGCGCGTTGTTTTTGGCAGGTTGCAACAACGGGATAGGGTCGAACGGCGGCGCGCAGATCGACGCGCGTGTCGATGCAACGCAGAACTTCCTGTTCGCCAATTATCCCGGCACGCGGGACCTCGCCTCACGCGCTGCGGGGGTGCTGTACATGCCCCTGATGACCGAAGCGGGCTTTGGGATCGGCGGCGCTTTCGGGCGGGGCGCGCTGAAGATCCAGGGGGCGACGGTCGATTATTACTCTGCCGCCAAGGGGACCATCGGCTTTCAGATCGGCGCGCAGCAATATGCCCACGCGCTGTTCTTCATGACCCCCGAAGCGCTGGAAACCTTCCGGCGCGCGAGCGGTTGGGCGGCCAGCGGTGAAATCCGTTATGCGACCCCGGAACAAGGGGCAAGCATCGGCAAGGAGACCACCGAGCTTGACCCGGTGATCGCGCTGGTCTTTGGCCAGCAGGGGCTGATCGCGGGGGCAACGCTGGGCGGGGTCAAGTATACGCGGATCATTCCGTAAGAGATGTGTCCGCAGTGGACAGGCCCTTGGAGATGAATGTTTCCAAGGGGTTGTCTGTGGGCGTTTACCGGACGTTAAGGATTGGGATGTGGCCAAAGAGTCGGGCTGAAGCCCGACCTACGGGCGGTGAGCAGCAGTACAGTTTGCGATGCCATCCCGATGGGCGCCTTTTCGAACCTATTGCGGCGTCACTTCCAAGTAAGAAGATTGGCAAGACCTTTGCCCGCCAACAGAATGGCCGGGGGAATGAAGCCGATCGTCAGCCCGCCTTGCCGCAAGAACCACCAGAAAAGCACCGCCGCAAGCGCGATCTGGACTGCGCCCACCAGCGGTCCTGTCTTCGGAATTGAGAATTTTCGCAACAGTTTTACGTTCCTATTTCAACCGCCGGATCAGGCTGGAGGTATCCCCGCGCCCGCCACCCATCAGTTGCACGTCCTTGTAGAACTGGTCCACCAGGGCGGTCACTGGCAGGCGCGCGCCGATCTCGTCGGCGGTGTCCAGACAGATGCCAAGGTCCTTGCGCATCCAGTCCACCGCAAAACCGAAGTCGAAGGTGTCGGCCAGCATCGTCTTGTGGCGGTTCTGCATCTGCCAGCTTCCGGCGGCGCCCTGAGAGATCACCTCGACCACCTTTTCGCCGTCCAGACCCGCCTTTTCCCCAAAGGCCAGTGCCTCGCTCAGGCCCTGCATCAGACCCGCGATGCATATCTGGTTCATCATCTTGGCAAGCTGACCCGCGCCCGAAGCCCCGATCAGGCGGCAGATGCGGGCGTAAGATGCCATCACAGGTTCGGCCCGTGCATAGTCCGCCGGATCGCCGCCGCACATGATGGAAAGCTGGCCGTTCTCCGCCCCTACCTGCCCGCCGGACACCGGCGCATCGACAAAGGCAATCCCGGCTGCCGCAGAGCGGGTGACAAGCTCACGCGTGACGCGCGCCGAAACCGTGGTGTGATCGACTAGAACCGCGCCCGGCGACATGCCGGCAAAGGCCCCATCCGGGCCAGTGCAGACCGACCGCAGGTCATCGTCGTTGCCAACGCAGGTCATCACGAACTCGGCCCCTTTTGCGGCTTCGCGTGGGGTCGCGGCCGTGCGCCCCTGATGCTTGGCCACCCAAGCCGCTGCCTTGGCCGGACTGCGATTGTAGACCGTGACGGCATGGCCCTTGGCCGCCAGATGCCCGGCCATCGGGAACCCCATGACCCCCAGGCCAAGAAACGCAACTTTTGCCATGCCGTCCCCCTGATGATTGCCCTTAGGGGCGGTTTCGAATAGGTATCAAAGCCATCCCCGCCGTCAAGGACAGGCCTGATGCTGACCGCTTTTCGCTGGCTGATCCGAATAGCAACCGGCCTGATTGGGCTGGCGGTGATCTCCGGTTTGCTGGCCTATTACATCCTGTCGCGGTCGCTGGTCGACTATGCCGAGGACTTTACCGTCGAAGGCATTTCCGCCCCCGTGGAAATCGTGCGCAACAACGACAACATCCCGCATATCTTTGGGGCGACGGATGAAGACGTGTTCTTTGCGCTGGGATTTGCCCATGCCCAAGACCGGCTATGGCAGATGACGATGCTGCGGCGGACGGCGCAGGGCAGGCTGTCGGAAATCTTTGGCCCAGCCACGGTAAAAACAGACGAGCTGTTGCGCCGGTTTGACCTTTACAACCTTGCCCTGCAGTCGGTCGAGGCGCAGGATGCCCCCACCAAGGCCGCGCTGACCGCCTATTCCGCTGGCGTCAACGCGTGGATAAACGAGATCAACGCCGGAGCGCGGGGCCGGGGTGCGCCGGAATTCTTTCTCTTTTCCAACGAGATCGCCGCCTGGGCCCCGGCGGATTCGATCGCGATCCTGAAGCTGATGGCGCTGCAACTGTCCAGCTCCCTGGAAACCGAAGTGCTGCGCGCCCGGGTGTCACTGTTGCTGTCGCCGGATCGGCTGGCCGACATCTTGCCCGACGACCCGGGACAGGGCGTTGCGGCGCTGCCGGACTATGCGTCACTGGTGCCGGGGGTTGCCCCCTCGTCGCTGCCACTGGATTTCGCCCAAGGGGCGCTGTCGCCGGTACCGGAATTGGGCCGGGCCGGGGCGTCAAACTCATGGGCTGCGATGCCGGGGCGGTCGGCGGCGGGGGGCAGCCTGTTGGCCAATGACCCGCATCTGGGGCTGACGGCACCGACGATCTGGTATCTGGCGCGGCTGGAACTGGCTTCGGGCGGGGTGATCGGCGGCACGATCCCGGGCATTCCCGCTGTGATGGTCGGGCGCAGCGACGCGCTTGGTTGGGGCCTGACCACAGCCTATGTCGACGATCAGGACGTGGTGATCGAGGAAATCAACCCCGAAAACCCCGAGGAATACCGCACCCCGGGCGGCTGGGCGGTGTTTGACAGCCGCCAGACCATCATCACGGTCAAGGATGCCGATCCGGTGACACTTACCCTGCGCTGGTCGCGCAATGGTCCGGTCCTGTCGGGCGGGCATTACGATCTGGGTCGGGTCACCCCTGCGGGCCATGTCGCGGCGGTAAGCTGGACGGCGCTGTCCGGCGCTGACACGTCAATGAGCGGGGCGCTGGCGTTGATGCGGGCGGGCGGGGTGAACGAGGCGATTGCCGCCGGGCGGCTGGTGCTGGCCCCGGCGCAGAACCTGATGCTGGCGGATGCCAATGGGATCGCGATGCAGGTGGTGGGGGCGCTGCCTGCGCGCGATGCGGGCCACCCGTCGCAAGGGCGGATGCCAGCGCTGGGATCGGACCCGCGGGTGGGCTTTACCGGCACGCTGGCCTATGCGGTGAACCCCAGCTTCATCAACCCGACCTCGGGCCTTTTGGGCAATACCAACAACAAGACGGTGGACCGGCCTTTCCCCGAACATGTCAGCTTTGACTGGGGCGACACCCAGCGCATCCAGCGCTGGCTGACCCTGATGAAGGCGCGCGCGGTGCATACCCGCGAAAGCTTCATCGAGGCGCAGTTGGACACGGTCAACCCGACCGCGCGGGCGCTGTTGCCGCTGATCGGGGCCGATCTGTGGTTCACCGGGGAGGCGGCGGCTGAAGGGACGCCCGAACGCTTGCGGCAAAAGGCGCTGACGCTGGTGTCGGAATGGAACGGCGAGATGAATGAACATCTGCCCGAGCCCCTGATTGCCGAGGCCTGGATGCGCGCCCTGATGGACCGCTTGATCCGTGACGAGTTGGGGGCGATGGCCGACAGCTTCACCCAGATCTCGCCGGTCTTCATCGAACGGGTCTACCGCGATGTGGATGGCGCTGCGGTCTGGTGCGACGTGATTCAATCGGCGGCGGTGGAAACCTGCGCCGACCTGTCGCGGATCGCCCTAGACGACGCCCTGCTGCACCTGACCGAAAAATACGGCGACAATATCGAAAGCTGGCGCTGGGGCGACGCGCATGAGGCGGTGCATGATCACCCGGTTCTGGGCGACGTGCCGTTCCTGCGCTATTTCGTCAACATCCGGCAGTCGACCAGCGGCGGCGATGACACTCTGATGCGGGGCGTCACCCGGGGAACGGGGGATGAACCGTTCCAGAACGTGCATTCGGCGGGCTATCGCGGGGTCTATGACTTTGCCGACCCCGACAGCTCGGTCTTCATTTCCGCCACCGGCCAGTCAGGCCACCCCTTAAGCCGCCATTATGATGACCTTGGCGTCCTTTGGCGGCGGGGCGAATATATCCCGATGTCGCTGGACCCCGAACTGGCCCGCGCGGCGGCGGCAGGGGTGATGGTGCTGACGCCGGGGGAGTGAACGGACAAATTCCTTCGAAGGAATTTGCAAATCTTTTGGAAAAGATTTGCACCTGCCAGTGGCAAGCAACGCCCTCTACAGGTCCCGAAAGCGGCCTTCCTGACGCGCGGTCCAGCGCAGAGTGAGCCGGTAGCCGTCTTCCAGCAGTTCCTCATCCACTACCACGCCTTCGGCATGCAGCCAGGCCCGCTTGCGGCCTTCGGCAAAGCCAAGGGTCAGGGTGCAGTCTTCCTTGGCCTCGTCAAAGGCGGCGGAAACGGCGGCCAGCAGGGTGTCCACCCCTTCGCCGGTCTGCGCGGAAAGCGGAAAGACATGGGCGCGCCCTGCCGCATTGGCCATCAATCCAGCATGAGTCACCGTGTCAACCAGGTCCAGCTTGTTCCAGACCTCGAACTGCGGGGTGCCGTCCTTGACCCCAAGTGAGGTCAGGATCTCGGCCACGTCCTGTGCCTGCTCGGTGGTTTCGGGGTGGCTGATGTCGCGGACGTGCAGGATAAGGTCCGCCTCCAGCACCTCCTCCAAGGTCGCCCGGAAGGCAGCGACCAGTTGGGTGGGCAGGTCGGAGATAAAGCCCACCGTGTCCGAGGCGATGATCTTGCGGCCTGACGGCAGCACGATGCCGCGCATCGTGGGGTCCAGCGTGGCAAACAGCATGTCCTTGGCCAGCACGTCGGCCCCGGTCATCCGGTTGAAAAGCGTGGACTTTCCGGCGTTGGTATAACCGACCAGCGCCACCAGCGGAAACGGCACCTTGCGGCGCGCGGCGCGGTGCAGTTCGCGCGTCTTCACCACGCGGTCAAGCTGACGCTTCAGCCGGATCACCTGATCGTCGATGGCGCGGCGGTCAGCCTCCAACTGGGTTTCGCCGGGGCCACCGACAAAGCCAAAACCGCCGCGCTGACGTTCAAGATGGGTCCAGGCGCGAACCAGGCGGGTGCGTTGATAAGACAGCGCCGCCAGTTCGACCTGCAACACGCCTTCACGGGTGCGGGCGCGGTCGGCAAAAATCTCAAGGATCAGCGAGGTCCGGTCCAGAACCTTGACCCCCCATTCCTTTTCCAGATTGCGCTGTTGGACGGGCGAGACGATGCCGTCGACCAGCACCAGTTCAATCTGCAGATCGTGAAACACGGTCTTGAATTCGGCCACCTTGCCGGTGCCCAAGAGCGTTCCGGGAAGGACGCGGGCCAGATTGACCACTTCGCCGCCGCAGATGTCCAGTTCCGGCAACGCAGATGCCAGCGCCTTCGCCTCGGCCAGCCCGTGTTCGGGCATGCGACGTTTGGTGCGGGATTTGAGTGCCGGATGCAGCACGAAGGCGCGGGTTGGCTGTGCGGCGGTGTCGCGCAGACGCTGGCCTGTCCGTTCGGACAGGATATCGTCGTCGTCCTGGTTGTCGCGGGTGATCAGTCTTCCCCCTCATACAGGCTGATCGGCGCGCCTGGCATGATGGTGGAAATCGCATGCTTGTAGACCAGCTGCGACTGTCCGTCGCGGCGCAGAAGTACGCAGAAATTGTCAAACCAGGTGATCACGCCCTGCAGCTTGACGCCGTTGATCAGGAAGATCGTAACCGGGACCTTGGCTTTGCGCACATGATTAAGGAATGCGTCTTGCAGGTTTTGCTTGTCGGCGGCCATTGCTTTTTGCCTTGTTTTTATTGTGCTTCACTGTCGCGTCGTCACTGGACCAAACCCCAGTCATTCCCGCCATCGGCGGCTGCACCTGCAGTATG
>CAIXBE010000110.1 GCA_903917595.1 uncultured Rhodobacterales bacterium | reverse complement strand
GCGGTTGACCCTTTGCGACGGCTGTCGCTGGTCCATACCGACCTTGGGGCCAGCAATCTTATCGGTGCAGGCGCAGGGTTGAGGATCATTGACTGGCAATGCCCGGCGGCGGGTGACCTTACCGAGGACATCTACAGCTTTCTATCGCCCGGGTTTCACATCCTGAACCTGCATGACACTCTGACCCCAGACGCGGTGGCCGAGTTCTGGGCCGCCCTTGCCCGCCCCGACCTGCAGGCCCGCCACCGGACGCTGCGCCCCTTTTATGCATGGCGGATGGCGGCCTATTGCCTGTGGCGGTCCGAGACCCGGCCCGAAGCGGACATTCGCGCCCGCTATGCCGTCGCTTACGCCGCCGAACTGGCCCATATGGAGCACGCATATGCTGGTTGAGCCCACGATCCACAGTTTCAGCCTGTGGCACCATTTTGCCCAGAAGCCCGGATTCGGCGCGATTGAATATGCCGATCTGGCCGCCGAACTGGGGTTCCGGGGGATCAGCCTGTCGCTGAACAATCCGGACTACCGCCACCTTGGCGGGCGCGAGCCTTGGCGGATGGACCAGTTGCGCGCGCATCTGGCGGGGCTGGGGTTCAGCCTTGAGGTTGACACTTCGGGCACCGACCCGGCCCACATGACCGAACTTCTGCAGGTGGCGCATCGGATGGGGGCAACCAGCCTGCGCACCTACACCCGGCACGGCGGCACGCCCGCCAACATGATGGCGGCCACGATCAGCGACCTGCGGGCGGTTGCCCCGGTTGCCGCCGATCTGGGGATCGTTCTGGTGCTGGAAAACCACGAGGATTTCACCGGCCCCGAACTGGCGCGGATTGTTGAAGCGGTCAATCACCCGGCGCTGAAGATCCTGTATGACTACGGCAACTCGCAGATGGTGCTGGAAGACCCCGAGGCGGCGTTGGAGGCGGTTCTGCCGCATGTCCACTCGGTCCACTTCAAGGATCATGTGATGGTGCGCGCCGAACATGCTGGGCGGCTGACGGTAGCAGGGGTGCCGGTAGGCGAAGGCTTTCTGCCACTGGACCGGATCACCCGGCGGCTCTTGGATCAGGGGCTGCGACGGTTCACGTTTGAAAACGTCTGGGCCTACAGCGCGGGAATCCGCGACGGGCGGCAGCCGCAATCCGGGGTCACGCTTGGCGAAGGAAGCTTTGCCTATCTGGACCCTCCTTACGACCCTGGCCGGATCGTGTTGGACCAGTCGCTGCTGACCCCGGATCAACGGGTTGACCTTGAGCATCAGGCGCTGATCCGGGGCGTTGCCGCGTTTCGCGCGGTGCTGGAACGGCAGGGCAGCGCTCTTGGTTGAGTTGGGCTATCCGCTTTCCCCGCCGATGCTTGCGTGTTACCTGCCGGACCAGCCTCAACCCTTCCCCCTTCCGCGCGCAAGTGGACGCCCGAAATGAGCACTCCGCAGAATACCAAGCTGGGCATCTGGCTGATGATTGCCACCTGCGCGGTGTTTGCGGTGCAGGACGGGCTTTCGCGGCATCTGGCGGAAAATCACAGCGTCTTCATGGTGGTGATGATCCGGTTCTGGTTCTTTGCCGCCTTTGTCATCGCCCTTGCCGCCCGCGCGCCCGGGGGCCTTCGCGCGGCGACCCGGACGGCGCATCCGGTGCTGCAGGTCACGCGGGGCCTGTTGCTGGTCGCCGAAATCTGCGTGATCGTCGTCGGTTTCGTCAAGCTGGGCCTGATCGAGGCGCATGCGGTCTTTACCTGCTATCCCTTACTGGTCGCGGCCCTGTCCGGCCCGATCCTGGGCGAAAAGGTCGGCTGGCGGCGCTGGGCGGCGATCATCACGGGTTTCATCGGCGTGCTGATCATCCTGCAGCCGGGCTTTGCGGTCTTTTCGCCTTGGGCGCTCATGCCGCTGCTCTCGGCCTTCCTCTTCGCGCTTTACGGGCTTTTGACCCGCTTTGTGTCGGCCAAAGACGGAACGGCAGTCAGCTTTTTCTGGACCGGCGTCGTCGGCGCGGTCGCTATCACGCCGCTCGGCTTGATGCACTGGAGCTGGATGACGCCAGAAGACTGGGGCTGGATGGGGCTGCTGTGCTGTGCGGCGGCGCTAAGCCACTGGCTGCTCATCAAATGTTATTCTGTGGCCGAAGCCTCGGCTGTGCAGCCCTTTGCCTTTCTGCAACTGGTGTTCATCGCGATCCTGGGACTGACGCTGTTTGGCGAAACCTTGCGCCCAAACGTTGCCCTGGGTGCTGCAATCGTGGTCGCTGCGGGGGTGTTCACGATCTGGCGGCAAAGGATGCGCGAACGGGCGGCGCGACAGGCCGGCTGAACATCCATCGGTTGCCCCGACCCCGCGCTGCGCGTAAAACCCTTGACGAAAGCTGCAAAGGAGCCGCCCATGCCCGCCCCGAAACCGGTCGTTCTGTGCATTCTTGACGGCTGGGGCATCGGGCCTGACCCCAAGGTCTCGGCCCCGGCGCAGGCGAACGTGCCGAATTTCAACCGGCTTTGGGCGGAATGCCCGCATGCGACGCTGATCACCCATGGGCCGGATGTCGGTCTGCCGACCGGGCAGATGGGCAATTCGGAGGTTGGTCACACCAACATCGGCGCGGGGCGCGTGGTGGCGATGGACCTTGGCGCGATTGATCTGGCGATCGAGGATGGCAGTTTTGCCGCCAATCCAAGCGTGCTGGAGTTTGCCGCCAAAGTGAAAGCCCAAGGCGGCACCGCCCATCTGATGGGGGTCGTGTCGAACGGCGGTGTGCATGGCCACATCAGCCACATCATCGCCGCCTGCAACGCGCTGACGGCGCTGGGCGTTCCGGTCGCGCTGCATGCGATTACCGATGGCCGTGACGTCGCACCTTCGTCGGCCGCCGGGTTCATGGCGCAACTGACCGCTGGCCTGCCTACGGGCGCGCGGATTGCGACGGTTTGTGGCCGCTACTGGGCGATGGACCGCGACAACCGCTGGGAGCGGGTCGCGCGGGCCTATGCCGTCATGGTCCGCGCCACGGGAGAGGCCGCACCGGATGCCGCAACGGCCGTCATCCATTCCTATGCCAAGGGCGAGACGGACGAATTCCTCGCCCCCACGGTGATCGGCGGTTATGCCGGGGCAAAGGATGGCGACGGCCTCTTTTGCCTGAACTTCCGCGCCGACCGCGCGCGCGAGATCCTTGCCGCGCTGGGCGATCCGGGGTTCACCGCTTTTGACACGGGCCTGCGTCCCGCATGGTCCGCGATGCTGGGGATGGTCGAATATTCCGACGGCCACAACGCCTATATGGCCACCGCCTATCCCAAGCGGGTGCTGGTCAACACCATCGGCGAATGGGTCGCATTGCACGGCAAGACCCAGTTCCGGCTGGCGGAAACCGAGAAATACCCCCATGTCACCTTCTTCCTGAACGGCGGGCGCGAGGTGCCTTATGAGGGCGAAGACCGCGCCATGCCGCTTTCTCCCAAGGTAGCAACCTATGACCTGCAACCCGAGATGAGCGCGGATCAGGTAACGGACCATTTCGTCGCGGCGATCGAGGCGGGCTATGACCTGATCGTCGTCAACTATGCCAACCCCGACATGGTTGGCCATACCGGCAGCCTGCCCGCCGCTATACTGGCGTGTGAGGCGGTGGACCGGGGTCTTGGCCGCGCGCTGGCGGCGCTGGAAAAGGCTGGCGGGGCGATGATCGTCACCGCCGACCACGGCAACTGTGAGGTGATGATAGACCCGGTGACCGGTGGGCCGCACACGTCGCACACGACCAATCCGGTGCCGGTGATCCTTGTCGGTGGTCCGGCGGGTGCGACCTTGCAGGGCGGTCGGCTGTGCGATCTGGCACCAACGCTGTTGGAATTGATGGGCCTGCCGCAACCGGTTGAAATGACCGGCGCGTCGCTGTTGGGGGCCACGCGTCCCGCATGATCCGGCTTGCCGCCCTCTTGCTGACTCTGGCCCTGACGATTCCGGTCCGCGCGGAAACGGCTGCCGAAGAAGCTGCCCGCGCCTCGGCAGATCTGCAGGCGGCAGTTGGGGCGCTGGAAGCGGCGACCTCGGCCCGCGACCGGGTGGCCGCGCTTAGCCAGACCATCCGCGCCTACGAGGCTGGGCTTACCGCCATGCGTGGCGCATTGCGCACAGCGGCCCAGCGTGAGGCGACCCTGACCCGGGCTTTTGACGCCAAGCGCGACCGGATCGGGCGGCTTCTGGGCGTTCTGGCGACGATGGAGGCCAATCCCGGGCCGCTGCTTCTGCTGCATCCCGACGGCGCGCTTGGAACGGCACGTTCGGGCATGGTGCTGGCCGAAGTTGCCCCGGCGCTGCAGGCCGAGGCCGATCTTCTGCGCGCCGAACTGCAGGAACTGGCCGACCTGCGCGCCCTGCAGATGTCGGCGGGCGAAACCCTGTCCACCGGACTTGCCGCCGCCCAGACCGCCCGCACCGCCTTGTCTCAGGCGATGTCGGACCGGACCGATCTGCCGATGCGGTTTACAGAAGAACCCGAAACGCTGCGCATCCTGCTGGAAAGCGCCGATACACTGGATGCGTTTGCCGCCGGACTGGCTCCGAGCGAAGGTGGAAGCGAGACCGGGTCCTTTGCTGCGGCCAAAGGTACCTTGCCGCTGCCAGTGCTTGGCCGGGTCCTGCTGTCGCCGGGTGAGGCCGACGCCGCAGGCACCCGCCGCCCCGGCGTCACGCTGGCCACCCAGCCCGGCGCACTGGTCACCGCGCCCTGGCCAGCAACGATCCGCTTTCGCGGACCGCTGCTGGACTACGGAAATGTGATGATACTTGAACCCGGGGACGGCTATCTGTTGGTTCTGGCGGGGCTGGATGTCCTGTATGGAGAGGTCGGCGAAGTGGTCGCCGCCGAAGCTCCGCTGGGGCTGATGCGGGGGGCTGCCTTGGCCACCGAGGAATTCACGACCCCGCCCGCAGATGGCTCTGGCGGGCGCGACACGGAAACGCTTTATATGGAACTCAGACAGGGCACCTTGCCTTTGGACCCGCTTCCCTGGTTCAAGAACATCGCCCGAACAGGAGACTGACTGCGCATGAAGAAGATCGTGATGTCCGCCATTGTCGGCACATTTTCCGGGGCCTTGCTGGTGACGCAAGTTGCTGGACCCCTTGTCGCGCAAGAGGTTGAGGCCGAAGAATCGGTCTATCAGCAGCTTGACCTGTTCGGTGACATCTTCGAACGCATCCGCTCGCAGTATGTCGAAGAGGTTTCGACCGAAGATCTGGTGACCGCCGCGATCAATGGCATGCTGACCTCGCTTGACCCGCATTCGTCCTATCTGTCTGCCAAGGACTTTGAGGACATGCAGGTCCAGACCAAGGGTGAATTCGGCGGTCTGGGCATCGAGGTGACCCAGGAAGAGGGTTACATCAAGGTAATCTCGCCGATGGACGACACCCCGGCCGACAAGGCGGGCGTTCTGGCGGGCGACTACATCACTCATGTCAACGGCGAGGCTCTGTTGGGTCTGGTGCTGGATGATGCGGTGGAAAAGATGCGCGGGCCGATTGGCAGCGAGATCATCATCACCATCGTCCGCGAAGGCACGGCAGAACCGTTCGATGTGTCGATCATCCGCGACACGATCAAGCTGACCGCCGTCAAAGGCCGGGTGGTGGGCAATACGGTTGTCCTGCGGATCACAACATTCAACGATCAGACCACGTCGGGCATGATCGAGGAACTGAACAAGGGCATAGAAGAACTTGGCGGCATCGAAAATCTGGATGGCGTCGTCATGGACCTGCGCAACAACCCCGGTGGGCTTTTGAACGAGGCGATCTCGGTGTCGGACGCCTTCCTTGAAAAAGGCGAGATCGTCTCGACGCGGAGCAGGATCGCAGACAGCGACAAACGCTATAACGCCGAGCCAGGGGATATTGCGGCGGGCAAGCCCATCGTCCTTTTGATCAATGGCGGGTCGGCTTCAGCCTCCGAAATCGTCGCAGGCGCGCTGCAGGACCATCGCAGGGCAATCGTTGTAGGCACGAAAAGCTTTGGCAAAGGCTCAGTCCAGTCGCTGATCCCGCTGCGCGGCGACGGGGCGATGCGGCTGACCACGGCGCGGTATTACACGCCTTCGGGCCGGTCGATCCAGGCGCTGGGCATTTCGCCCGACATCGTGGTCAAGCAGCCGGTCCCGCCTCCGGTTGATCCGGATGCTGTCGTGGAAGAGAAATCCGCCGTCCCGGAACGGTCGGAAGCCGATCTGCGCGGCTCGATCACCAACGACTCGATGACCGAAGAGGAAAAGCGGCTGTATCTGGAAGAACTTGACCGCGCCGAAGAATCGGCCAAGTTGCGGGACGAAGATTACCAGCTGGCCTATGCCATCGACATCATCAAGGGCCTGACCGCCATCGCCCCCGACACCCCTTAAGGAGCGTGGGCGGGGGAAACTCCGCCCCGGCCGCCATGACCGATCCCGAAAGCCTGCCCTATCGCCCCTGTGTCGGTGTCGTCCTGATCGACGCCCGAGGACTGGTTTTCGCCGGTCAGCGGATCGACAACCCCTCACCCGCCTGGCAGATGCCGCAAGGCGGGATCGACGGCGACGAAAAGCCGCGTGAGGCTGCCTATCGCGAGCTGTGGGAAGAAACCGGCGTCACCCGCGATCTGGTCGAGTTTGTCGGCAAGACCCATGGCTGGGTGACCTATGATCTGCCGCCGGAATTGTTGGGCAAGGTCTGGGGCGGCAAGTATCGCGGCCAACGGCAGAAATGGTTCCTGTTCCGCTTTAAGGGCCGCGACAGCGACATCAAGATCGCCACCGAACACCCGGAATTTGCACAATGGCGCTGGATCCTTGCGGACGAGATGGTCGACAGCATCGTCCCCTTCAAACGCGCGGTCTATGACGAGGTGGTGCGCAGTTTCCGGGCCTATCTGGCCTGAAACGCGGACCGCACCTGCCAAAAAATTTCGCCAAACATTTTTAACGCCGGATGTTGTGATTTATCCCGTTCGCCAAACTGGCTGCGCAGCGGAACGCATGCCCCGCGTAGAAAGGTGCTGTGGCATTTCCGCCTTTTCTGGCGCAAACTCCCTGCAATCGCTTGAATTCCGCCCCTTTGTCGGGATAGGCACCCGCGCAACTGGTGGGGGTGTCCCACTACGCTGAAAGGTATTCTGATGTCCTTGCCGAACCATGCCCCGATCCCCGAACTGTATGTGTCCTATGAATCCTCGCTCAAGCTGAAGCACGAGGCGGGCGCGCTGCCATCGTGGGACCTGACCCCTCGGCAGACTTGCGATCTGGAGCTTTTGATGAATGGCGGTTTCAACCCGCTGAAAGGCTTCATGGGGCAGGCGGATTATGACGGTTTGGTTGCCAACATGCGCCTTTCTGACGGCACGCTCTGGCCGATGCCGATCACGCTGGACGTATCCGAAGCCTTTGCCGACAAGGTCGCCCCTGGCCAGGACATAGCCCTTCGCGATCAGGAGGGCGTGATCCTTGCCATCCTGTCGATCAGCGACAAGTGGGTTCCGAATAAGGCCAATGAGGCAGAAAAGGTCTTTGGCGCCGACGATCTTGCGCATCCGGCGGTGAACTACCTGCACAATCAGGCAGGCAAGGTCTATCTGGGCGGTCCGATCACCGGCATCCAGCAGCCGGTGCACTATGACTTCAAGGCCCGCCGGGACACGCCGAATGAACTTCGCGCGCTGTTCCGAAAGCTGGGCTGGCGCAAGATCGTGGCCTTCCAGACCCGCAACCCGCTGCACCGCGCGCATCAGGAACTGACTTTTCGCGCCGCGCGTGAGGCCGAGGCGAACCTTCTGATCCACCCGGTTGTCGGCATGACCAAACCCGGCGACGTTGACCACTTTACCCGCGTGCGTTGCTATGAGGCCGTGCTGGACCAGTATCCGGCGCAAACCACCGCGCTGTCGCTTCTCAACCTCGCCATGCGCATGGCCGGCCCGCGTGAGGCGGTCTGGCACGGCCTGATCCGCCGCAACCACGGCTGCACCCATATGATCGTCGGCCGTGACCATGCCGGTCCGGGCAAGAACTCTGCCGGGCAGGATTTCTACGACCCCTACGCCGCGCAGGAGTTGTTCGCCCAGCACGCGGACGAGATGGGCATCGAAATGGTTGATTTCAAACACATGGTCTATGTGTCTGAAAAGGCACAATACTATCCGGCCAACGAAGTGCCGGAAGGCTCGACCGTGCTGGACATCTCGGGCACCGAACTGCGCCGCCGTCTGCGCGAAGGTTTGGATATCCCGGAATGGTTCAGCTTCCCGCAGGTGGTGACCGAACTGCGCAAGACCAGCCCCGCACGGTCAAAGCAAGGCTTTACGGTGTTCTTCACCGGCCTGTCCGGCAGCGGAAAATCCACCATCGCCAACGCGTTGATGGTCAAGCTGATGGAGATGGGCGGTCGCCCGGTCACGCTGCTGGACGGCGACGTGGTACGCAAGCACCTGTCCTCGGAGCTTGGCTTCTCCAAGGAACACCGTGACCTGAACATCAAGCGCATCGGCTATGTCGCAAGCGAGATCACCAAGAACGGCGGCATCGCGATCTGCGCGCCCATCGCGCCCTATACCGCGACCCGCCGCGCGGTGCGTGAGATGGTCGAAGCCTACGGTGCCTTTGTCGAAACCCATGTCGCCACCAGCATTGAAGAATGCGAAAAGCGCGACCGCAAGGGCCTGTATAAGCTGGCGCGTGAAGGCAAGATCAAGGAATTCACCGGGATTTCAGACCCCTATGAGGCCCCAACCAATGCCGCGCTGGTGGTGAACACCGAAAACGTCGATGTCGACCACTGTGCCCATCAGGTGCTGCTGAAGCTGGAACAGATGGGCCTGATTCGCGCATAAGGCCATCCCGGCCCGAATCTGCAATCGGGCCGGGCTTCCACACGGGACTGCACAGCTCAGCCTTTCCGGCTGGGCATTTTGCTCAAGGGACCTCGATGGATGACTGATCTTGTGATCCAGGTTCTTCAGGACAGTTGGGACTCGGTTGTTGCGGCCATCCGCGAAATGCTGCCGGTAGCAGCCTTCTTCCTGTTCCTGGGAATGCTGGTCAAACGCAGCGCCCTTTTTACCGACATGCGCCGCGCCGCAGCGGAGGCGGGGTTGAACCTGCAGATCCTGCTGTTCAACCTGATCGTCATCGGACCGCTGCTGGTCCTAAGCTCGCAAATCCTGATCTGGGCCTTCGTCACCAAGGGCTGGAGCCTGATCGACCGAGAGCTGTGGCACGGGTTGCCCGCACTGCCCGTCATTCTTTTCGGGATCTTCCTTGGTGACTTTGTCGGCTACCTGCGCCATCGGCTGGAACATACCCGCCCGCTTTGGCCAAGCCATGCGGTGCATCACTCTGACACCGAGATGACCTGGCTGACTCTTGAGCGGTTCCATCCAATCAACCGGATCACTACGCATGTCATCGACACCGGCGTGCTGCTGCTGTGCGGCCTGCCCGCCGAGGCGATTGTCGCGAACAATCTGGTTCGCCACTATTACGGCTACTTGATCCATGCTGACCTGCCCTGGACCTACGGGCCACTTGGCCGGATTTTCGTTTCACCCGCGATGCATCGCTGGCACCACGCCGCAGACCATGCCGCCTTCAACACCAATTATGCGACGGTCTTTTCAGTGTTTGACCAAGCCTTCGGCACGTTTCGGGTGCCGGGACTGTGCACGGTTCCGCTTGGGGTTACGGACAGAATGGCGCCGACTTTGGCCGGTCAGATCGGCTATGCCTTTTCGCTTCGGGCTTACCGGCGGCGGCGGAAAAAGGCTCCGGCACAGCCAGCAGGCAAAGTCCGCGATCCTGCCGAATAGACCTTAATGTACGCTGACCGGCGTAAAGTCATGCTCGCGCGCCAGATGGAACGCCAGCTTGCGGTCTGCGACCAGCGCAAGTTGCCGCCCGTCGACCCCGTGAACCGAATACACGACGTCCAGCCCGTCCATCTGCGCGCGCTGATCGTCGGTCAGGTCATCCACCAGAACCTCGCGGACATAGACGATACGGTCGGTCCCCTGCGGCAACCCGTTGAAAGGCGTGTTCATGACTTGGTTCCTTCCTTGCGGCCGATCCTGATTGTCTGCACCACCGTCTCGGGGACGTGGCGGCGCAGGTCGACGTGCAAAAGCCCGTGTTCCATCGTCGCGCCGGCAACCTCGACCCCATCGGCAAGCACGAAACTGCGCTGAAAGGCGCGTGCGGCAATGCCCCGGTGCAGAAACACCCGGTCGCCGGGCTCGTCGGCCTGACGACCGCGCACGACAAGCTGGCGATCCTCGATCGTGATCGACATGTCATCTTCGGCAAAACCGGCCACCGCCAGGGTGATCCGGTAGGCGTTTTCCGCCACCGCCTCGATGTTGAAGGGCGGGTATCCTTCGGCCCCGGATTTCGCGGTGCGTTCAACCAGCCGTTCCAGCTGTTCGAACCCCAGAAGATAGGGATGGGCCCCAAAGCTTAGTTTCGTCATCGGACAGTCCTTGCCATAAGCGACAGTTCGGAGGACGGCCCTGTGATCAGGCACCGCACAAGGCCAATATGGGGCGCTGTGTCCTTTGCCGCAAGCCCGGGGCAGGATGCGAATTCAAAGTCATTTCGCGCGAAAAGTCGCAGAAAGCTTCACCCGAGGGTCATGAGTCCCTATAGTCTTCATGCAGGACAGGAAACGAGTCACCCGGATGAATGCGCCTAGCGAACTTAGCCACGAAGAGGTGCTTGCCATCCGGCTTGAGGTGCTGCGCCACGAGCATCGCGATCTGGACGCCGCTGTCCATGCGCTGGAACTTACGGGGCGGCCCGACCAGTTGACCCTGCGGCGGCTGAAAAAGCGGAAACTGGCGCTGAAGGATCATATCGTCAAGATCGAGGATATGCTGATCCCCGACATCATCGCCTGACGCTTGCCCCCGCGCCCGTCCCAAGGTAATCGCGCCTCAGCAGCACCGGAGGCAGGTATGGCCGTTGAGGTCGGGATAATCATGGGGTCGCAAAGCGACTGGCCCACGATGAAGGACGCGAGCCTGATTCTGGACGAGCTTGGGGTCGCCTATGAAACCAAGATCGTCAGTGCGCACCGGACGCCTGACCGGCTTTGGGACTATGGCAAGACCGCCGTTGCACGCGGGTTGAAGGTGATCATTGCCGGGGCGGGTGGGGCCGCACATTTGCCGGGGATGATGGCGTCGAAGACCCGGGTGCCGGTGATCGGCGTGCCGGTCCAGACCAAGGCGCTGGCCGGGGTCGATTCGCTTTATTCCATATTGCAGATGCCCAAGGGCTATCCGGTCGCCACAATGGCCATTGGCGGGGCTGCCAATGCCGGGTTGATGGCTGCAGCGATCCTTGCGGTATCCGATCCCGCTTTGGCCAAGCGGTTGGACGCATGGCGGGACGCGCTGTCGGCCAGCATCCCCGAGGGGCCGAAAGATGACTGACCTGCCGCAAGGATCGGTGATCGGTATTCTTGGCGGCGGTCAGCTTGGCCGGATGCTGTCGGTTGCGGCCAGCCGGTTGGGTTACCGGTGCCACATTTATGAACCGGGGGCCGCCCCGGCTGGCGACGTCGCCCACAAGGTCACGACCGCACCCTATGAAGATGAAGCCGCCCTGCGCGCCTTTGCCGCGTCCGTCGATGTCATCACTTTCGAGTTCGAGAATGTCCCGACCTCGGCGCTTGACCTCTTGGAAAGCTTGAAACCGATCCGCCCGAACCGCCGCGCACTGGCGATCAGTCAGGACCGGATCGCGGAAAAGTTGTTCCTGAACGACCTTGGCCTGCAGACCGCCCCTTGGGCCGAAGTGGACTCCAAAGCCGATCTTCGCTCTGCCGTGGCGCGGCTGGGCCTTCCTGCGATCCTGAAAACCACCCGGCTTGGCTATGACGGCAAGGGGCAGGTCAAGCTTGTGACTGAAGCCGATATCCCCGACGCCTGGGCTGCGATGGCGGGTGCCGCTTCGGTGCTGGAAGGCTTTGTCGCCTTTGACCGCGAAGTCTCGATCATCGCCGCGCGCGGCCTTGATGGCAGCGTCTCGGCCTATGATCCGGGCGAGAATATCCACCGCGACGGCATCCTGCGCACCACAACGGTTCCGGCGCGCCTGTCGGCAAGCCAGTCCACCGACGCGGTTCTGCTGGCGGCCCGCATCCTGAATGCGCTGGACTATGTCGGCGTGATGGGGGTCGAGCTTTTCGTCACCCCGCGCGGCCTACTTGTCAACGAAATCGCCCCGCGTGTCCATAATTCGGGCCACTGGACGCAAAGCGGATGCACGGTCGACCAGTTCGAACAGCACATCCGCGCCGTGGCCGGTCTGCCGTTGGGCGATGGCAGCCGCTACTGCGACGTGGTGATGGAAAACCTGATCGGTGACGACGTGCTGCGGGTTCCCGAGTTGTTGAAGACCCGGGATGTCGCTGTGCATCTTTACGGCAAAGGCGCATCCCGGCCAGGCCGCAAGATGGGCCATGTGAACCGGATCGTGCGGGGCTAGCCTTCCTCCTCGTTCGACTTCGTCGCCTCGTCGGAAGGAACCGCGAGGAGTGACGAAGTCATCGACGAGCGCCACCAACAGGTTAAGATTTCCTGAACGCCCACAAGCAACCCATTGATTCAAAAAAGATCTGATTTCTTGTCCACTGTGGACACTCAATCACGTTCGAACCGCCCCTGCCGCAGAAAATGCAGCACTTGCCGGACCACGGTCGGGTTCACCATCATCCAGGTATGACTGACCGGCAGCACCAGATGGTCGGTCATCCCCTCCAGCCGCGTGCTGGCGACGGTCACCTTGCCATCGTCCGGCCCGGGCAAAAGCTGGCTGAACCACGGCGACACCGACCGCGTCCCGGCGATGATTCCCAACGGATAGTCTGGCGACGGCAGCCGGTTCGGCCAGCTGTCCGGTCCGGTCCCCAGCGACATTCCCGCCGGTCCGTTCACCATCTCGAACGCCTTCCAGTCGCCCAGGCGGTCAACAAGCTCTGACCCGTGGTTCGGCGGGGCCAGCATCACCACCCGCCCAAGACCTGCGGGATGCACGCGCGACAGCCAGTCGCGGACCAGAATGCCGCCCATCGAATGGGTCACGAAATGGGTGCGCCCGACGAAAGGCTTGGCAAAGGTCGCCTCGACCCCCGCCACCAGCACATCCGGTGCCGCGCGGGTCGACGGATAGGCTGCGTGATTGACGAAATAGCCCGCAGCCCGCAACGCCAGCCCGATCCCGGCCAGCGACCGCGAAGACCGGGCAAGGCCATGCACCAGAATAACCCGCTCGGGCGGCGCTGCACCACTTGTGGCCTCCGACGGGGCAGAGAATGGAAAGGGCAGGCGGATCATCTGCCCAGCATGGCCCGGCTGCCGTCCGATGGAAAGGCGGGATCCCATGACCTAGCGTCGCGGTCTTGGGCTGGACAGCGCGGCGCTGGCACCGCAAACCTGTGGCATGGCCCGCATGAAACCCCGCCTTGCCGTCCGCGCGTTGATCCTGCATCAGGATCGGCTGCTGCTGGTCAACGCCTACCCGGACGCGCGGCTGGGCCTCTGGTGCGCGCCCGGTGGCGGATGTGAGGCAGGGCAGTCCCTTCCCGAAAACCTTGCCCGCGAAGTGCATGAGGAAACTGGTCTGACCGTCACCGTAGGTTTGCCCGCTTTGGTGAACGAATTTCACGACCCGGACAGCGGCTTTCATCAGGTCGACATCTTCTTTCGCTGCCAGCTTGGCGATGCCACCCTTGACCAAGACTGGACCGACCCCGAAGGCGTGGTCACCCAGCGCCGCTTTTTCACCCGTCAGGAAATGAAAGCCCTCCGCTTCAAGCCCGACAGCCTTGCCGATGTCGCATGGGGTGATCCCTCGGCCCATTACGACCCGCTGGAGGCAATTTTGAAATGAGCCGCGCTTTCGTCAACGAAGATGCCGGCAACGACCGGCCCGACCTTCCCGAACGCCCGGTGCCGACGGGGCCGAATTTTGTCACCCCCCGAGGCCTAGCCACGCTGCAGCGCAGTCTGGTCGTCCGTCAAACTGAACTTGCCGCATTGAAGACCCGCGCCGAACGGCTGGACAAGCTGCCCGAAGCCGCCGCCGAACGGGATATCCGCTGGCTTGAGGCCCGGCTGAAAGCCGCCATCATAATCGACCCAGCGACCCGTGATCTGACCGAGGTGGCCTTTGGACTGGCCGTCACTGTTGCCGATGAAGACGGCGTTGAGTCCATCTACGAAGTCACTGGCGAGGATGAAGCGGATGCGCGCATCGGCCGCATTGCCCCGAACGCCCCGCTTGCCCGTGCGCTTTTGGGGGCGCAGGTTGGCGATCTGGTCACTTGGGCCCGTCCTGCCGGGGATCTCCAGCTTGAAATTCGCAGGATCGCCCATGCAAATCCGTGAGCTTGTCGCCACCGAAGCCCCGCTGGTCGCCACCTTTTACCGCGAGGCCCCGGATTACTGGCTGCTTGCCGAAGGCCGGGTCGACCCTGACCGGCAAGCGGCGGAGTTCTTCACCGACGCTCCACCGAATTCGGACCCAGCGCAAAGCCATCGCCTTGGCCTGTTTCTGGACGGTCGCCTTTCCGGCGTTGCCGAGGTCTCGTATGGCTTCCCGGACCCAAAGGATGCCTACCTTGGCCTGATGCTGCTTGGCCCCTGGGCGCAAGGCGCGGGACATGGCCGCCGTTTCCTTGCCCATGCCGAGACCCTTGCCCGTGCCCGGGGCGCGCCGCAGCTGTATCTTGCCGTCCTTGACGTGAACCCCCGCGGAAGGGCGTTCTGGCTGCGCGAGGGGTTCTTGCCGACCGGCCTTAGCAGGCGGGACCCCGATACCGGCCACACAGTCGAGCGGCTGGTGAAGCGGTTCTAGGATCGGTCAGAACGCATAGCTGAAATGCCCGGTCCACCAGCCATGGTCGCTGGAAAACCGCGCGGCAAGTTTCACCAGCCCGGCAACAAAGCCCGCAGCCCCAACAACAAGCGCAAGTGTTTTCAGCCCACCCGGCGCGGCCGCCTTGCCGACCTGCACCAGCAGCACCAGCAAAAGCACCGTCATCACCGCATCAAGGCCAAGATGCATCCAGACCAGCGTCGACGGGTCATATTCATCGGCCGTGATCATCACGGCATTAACCGCGCCGAACAGCAGCACGACGCTCATGAAGATCACGACGGTCTGGTTGGTCTTCATCTGCTTTGCGGGATCGGCCATTTCCATAGCTCCAGTGGCTGCAGTCCAATTCAAGAATACGCCCGCAATCGAAACGAGGCAAAAGAAAAGGGCGACCCGAAGGCCGCCCTTTCCGTATCCAGCAAGCTGGATGGATCAGAAGTCCATCCCGCCCATGCCGCCGCCGCCGCCGCCCATCTGGGGCGCGCCTTTCGGCTCGGGACGGTCAGCGATCATCGCTTCGGTGGTGATCAGAAGCGAGGCGATCGAGGCCGCATCTTCCAGAGCAGTCCGGGTTACCTTGGCCGGGTCGATCACGCCGAACGCGAACATATCGCCATATTCTTCGGTCTGCGCGTTGAAGCCAAAGTTCTTGTCGTTGCTTTCGCGGATCTTGCCCGCAACCACGGCACCGTCAACACCGGCATTCTCGGCGATCTGACGCAGCGGAGCTTCCAGCGCGCGGCGGACGATCTCGATGCCAGCCTGCTGGTCGGAGTTGGCACCTTTAAGGCCGACAAGACCCTTGGCTGCCTGAACCAAAGCCACGCCACCGCCGACGATCACGCCTTCTTGCACGGCCGCACGGGTCGCGTTCAGGGCGTCGTCAACGCGGTCCTTGCGCTCTTTCACTTCGACTTCGGTCATGCCGCCGACGCGGATGACGGCAACGCCGCCAGCCAGCTTGGCCACACGTTCCTGCAGCTTTTCCTTGTCGTAGTCCGAGGTGGTTTCCTCGATCTGCGCGCGGATCTGCGAAACGCGGGCTTCGATTTCGGCTTTCACACCGGCACCGTCGATGATGGTGGTGTCATCTTTCTTGATGATCACCTTCTTGGCGCTGCCCAGCATGTCCAGCGTGACGCTTTCCAGCTTCATGCCCAGGTCGTCGCTGATCACCTGACCACCGGTCAGAATGGCGATATCCTGCAGCATGGCCTTGCGGCGGTCGCCGAAGCCCGGCGCCTTGACGGCAGCGATCTTAAGGCCGCCACGCAGCTTGTTGACGACCAGCGTAGCAAGTGCTTCGCCTTCGACGTCTTCAGCGACGATGATCAGCGGGCGCTGCGACTGGATCACGGCTTCTAGCAGCGGAACCATCGGCTGCAGCGACGACAGTTTCTTTTCGTGCAGCAGGATGTAGGCGTCTTCCAACTCGGCAACCATCTTGTCGGCGTTGGTGACAAAGTAGGGCGACAGATAGCCACGGTCGAACTGCATGCCTTCGACGACGGTGGTTTCCGTCTCAAGGCCCTTGTTCTCTTCGACGGTGATGACACCCTCGTTGCCGACCTTCTGCATCGCTTCCGCGATCTGACGGCCAATTTCCGATTCGCCGTTGGCCGAGATGGTGCCAACCTGTGCGACTTCGGCGCTGTCCTTGACCGGACGGGCCATCGCCTTGATCGACGCGACGACATTGGTGGTCGCAAGGTCGATGCCGCGCTTGAGGTCCATCGGGTTCATGCCGGCGGCAACGGCCTTCAGGCCTTCCTTGATGATGGCTTGCGCCAGCACGGTCGCGGTGGTGGTGCCGTCGCCGGCCTCGTCATTGGTGCGGGAAGCGACTTCCTTCACCATTTGCGCGCCCATGTTCTCGAACTTGTCGGCCAGTTCGATTTCCTTGGCGACAGTCACGCCGTCCTTGGTGATGCGCGGTGAGCCGAAGCTCTTGTCGATCACCACGTTGCGGCCTTTCGGGCCCAGCGTCACCTTGACCGCGTCGGCCAAGATGTTGACGCCGCGCAGCATGCGGTCGCGGGCGTCGGTGCCGAATTTGACGTCTTTAGCAGCCATTATGATAGCTCCTTGAATGGGTTGTCGTAGGGTGCGCTACAGCGCGCCGTCGGAGTGCGGTTTCAGCCCATCAGGCCAAGGATGTCGCTTTCCTTCATGATCAGCAGATCTTCGCCGTCCAGTTTCACTTCGGTGCCCGACCATTTGCCGAACAGGATGCGGTCGCCAGCCTTGACCGACGGTGCGATCAGCTCGCCCGAATCCTTGCGCGCGCCTTCGCCAACGGCGATGACTTCACCCTCGGCGGGTTTTTCCTTGGCGGTGTCGGGGATGATCAGCCCGCCCTTGGTCTTGTCTTCGCCTTCGATACGACGAACCAGAACGCGGTCATGCAATGGTTTGAAAGCCATCTGGGGTACTCCCTTGAGTTTCCAGGATTGAATGGGATTAGCACTCGAACTTGCTGAGTGCTAACGACGCTGAGGTAGGCAATCCCCGTCGCGATGTCAACTCCCGCCCCGGGCCAATTCGCATTGCCTTTTGCCGCCCGGGGATGCGACCATGCGGCAGCAGGCGGGATGCAGCCGCCACCCCTTTCCCGGATCGCCCCCATCGATGAAGCTTTTAGCCCGTCTCCCCGCCATTGCCGCCGCGCTGTGCTTTCTGGCCTCCCCTTTGGCGGCCGAATGCGCAGGCGAGAACCTCTTTGCCCAGATGCCTGCCGAAAAACTGGCGCGAATCGAGGCTGCTGCCGATGCGGTTCCCTTCCCGCGCGGCAATGCGTGGCGGGCGACCAAGGGAAATCAAGTGATCACCATCATGGGCACTTATCATTTCGACGATCCCCGGCATGCCTCAAACCTGAAGGCCCTGACCCCTGACATCGCTGCTGCCACGATGGTGCTGGTCGAAGCCGGCCCGGATGAGGAAAAGGCGCTGATGGACCTGATCGCCAAGGATCCGTCCAAGATCATGATCATGGAAGGCCCAACCCTGCTGGAGCGCCTGCCGCCCGAGGTCTGGGAAGACCTTAGCGCGGCGCTGACCCTGCGCGGCATTCCCGGCTTCATGGCCGCCAAGATGCAGCCCTGGTATGTGGCGGTGCTGTTGTCGGTTCCACCTTGCGCGATGGACAAGCTGCAGGACCCCAAGGGCCTTGACGGTCTGGTCATCGACAAGGCGCTGGAACTGGGCGTGCCGGTCCGCGGGCTGGAGCCGTTTGACACCGTCTTCCGCATATTCGATTCGATGTCGGCAGAAGAAACTCTGGCCATGATCGAAACCACTCTCGCGGTCGAGGATCGGGCCGAGGATTATTCCGCCACGCTGGCCGACAGCTATTTCGCCGGGACCAGCCGGATGATCTGGGAATACATGCGCGAGGAAAGCTACGCGCTGCCCGGCTATACCCGCGAAAGGGTGGACGCCGAATTCGCCAAGATGGAGGAAACCCTGATTGCCGAACGCAACCGGGCATGGATCCCGGTCCTTGACATCACCTCGGCCAGAGGACCGGTCTTTGCCGCCTTTGGCGCGCTGCATCTGTCCGGCAACGACGGCGTTCTCGCCCTTTTGCAGGACGAAGGCTTCGACATAAAGCCGCTGACGCTGCCCTGATCCTCCCCCGGCCAAGCGCTCTGTCCGACGTTTCCTGCCTTGTCTAAATTAATAGCTATGGCTACGCTTTCTCATCGGGGAACCAGGAGCCGCGCCATGCAGACTGTCCCCGTCTCCAGACATCTCTTTGGACTGTTTTGCGTCAGCGGTGCCACTGTTGCCTGGAGCACCTTCGGGTTCTTCACCCTTGTCGTCTCGGTCGATACGCCGACCCTTCTGGTCTGGCGCGGCATGTTCGGGGCGCTAAGCCTGCTGTTACTGCTGGTGCTTCGCGAAGGGTTGCCCGGGCTTTCCGGGTTTCGCAGACTTGGGCGGATGGGCTGGGCCTTTGGCGCCTGCGGGGGTCTCGCGGGTCTGACCACCATCATGGCGCTGCGCGAAACTTCGGTCACCCATGTCTCTGTCATCTTCGCCACCGCGCCGTTCTGTGCGGCGGCCCTTGGCTGGTTTTTCCTGAACGAGCGCCCAAGCCGAATTGCGGTCATTGCAAGCCTCGTCGCCCTGATTGGCGCGGTGACAATGGTTGGTCTGGGCGGGGAGGGGACGCTTTACGGTGATGCCCTGGCCGTAGTCTCGGTGATCGCGTTTTCCGGGATGATCGTGATCTCGAAAAGCAATCCCGGCATCCCAAGCCTGCCAGCATCCGTGCTTTCGGTGTTGCTTACGACTTCGGCCGGCCTGATTTTCTTGACCGATTTTTCGATCCCCTATTCCGACCTGCCGATGCTGGCCGTGTTCGGTATCGTCAACTCGGCCCTTGCCATCTGGTTGTTCATGATCGGCGCAAGGTATCTGCCTGCCATCGAGACGGCCCTGATCACCGCGCTGGAAACGCCGCTCGGGCCGTTCTGGGTCTGGCTTGCCTTTGGCATTGCACCCGGCCTTCTGACGGTGGTCGGCGGGGCCATCGTTGTCGGCGCGGTCGTCTGGTATATCCTTCAGGACACCAAAGCAGCAGGCCATTGACCCGACGTCTTCTTCCACAAGGCGCGTAATGAGCCTTGACCGCCGCACATTGGCCAGGATCAGTGCCGGTGACAAACCCGGCACCGCCCCCTATACACGGCGCAAGACCCCATCCTGCAGGCGTATGAATGATCCTTCCCGGCAAGATCGCCCGGCTTTACGTGCTGGACCTTGGCCTGTTTGAGGTGCGGGGCGGTGAGCGTCTGATCGGCATCCCGGGCTTCCTTCTGGAAACCGACCAAGGTGCCCGCATCCTGTTCGACACCGGTTTTCCCCCGGACTATTTGACCGACCCGGACCGCCCAGCGCGCGAGGGTTTGCCCGCTTTTGGCCGTCTCATCGACTTTCGCGCCGATCAGACGGCGCCCGGCGCGCTGGCGCTTCTAGGGCTGACTCCCGGCGACATCGACCTTGTCATCCTTAGCCATGGCCATATCGACCATGTCGGTTCCCTGCCCCTGTTCGCCCATGCGCCGATCGTGATGACTGCCACCGAACGCGCCGACCCGCGCCCCAGCTATTTCGGCACGGCCCGCCCGATGGACTGGCCCGAGGCCCACTATCATCTCATCGACAAGGATAACCCGGTCTGCGAGGGGCTGACCCTGCTGCCCACACCCGGCCACACGCCGGGGCATCTGTCTGCACTGGTCACTTTTCCCGATGGCCGCAGCGTGGTTCTGGCCGCTGATGCCATAAACCGCATTTCCGAACCGGACGAAGGCTTTGCCGATGCCGCCCTTCCCAAAGCCGCCATGGCCAGCTTTCACCGGCTGAGGGACACCGCACTTCAGACCGGGGCCGAGATGATCTATGGCCATGAGCCATCTCAATGGCCGCTGCTGCCCAAAGGCCCCCGTCCATGGTGAATGCCCATCGCCAGGGCGTGCTGATGCTGTTGGGTGCCACGCTGGCCTGGAGCACGGCAGGCCTTTTTGCCCGGGCGATCCCCTGGACACGCCGACCGTGATCCTGTGGCGGGGAATGGCCGGGGCGATAGGGCTGATCCTCCTTCTCCTATGGCTGCGCGGGCGCGAGGGGATCAGGGACTTCAACCGGTTAGGCGGGGCCGGTTGGGCCTATGCGTTGGCGTCAGGTCTGGGGATGCTGTTTTTCGTCGGCAGTCTGAAGGCCACATCCATCGCCCATGTCGCGATCATTTATGCGACCCTGCCCTTCGTCGCGGCCTTCCTAGGCTGGCTGATCCTGGGCGAGGCTCCGGGCAAGGCCGGCATCCTTGCCGCAGCGCTGGCGTTGACCGGGGCGACCGTCATGGTAGGCCTTGGCAATGACGGGGCGATCCTGGGCGACCTGATGGCCTTCGGCATGGTGCTGGCCATGACCGGAATGATCCTGATTGCTCGGGGCAATCCGAAGATGCCCGCGCTGGCCGCAGGCACGCTGTCAGCGATCTGGGCCCCCTTGGCGATGATCCCGTTCTCTACCATGGCCGGCCTCGATGGGATGAACCTTCTGCTTCTTGCCGGGTTCGGCCTGATCAACTCCACCCTTGGCTTTGCGCTGTTCGTCCTCGGCTCGCGCCACACCAGCCCGGTCGAAACCGCGCTGATCGGAGCGCTGGAGGCCGCGCTGACCCCGGTCTGGGTCTGGCTGGTGTTCTTCGAGACCCCGACCACCCCCACCTTGATCGGCGGAGCGATGGTGCTGACGGCGTCCCTCGGTCACATCATCAGCCAATACAAACGCATTTGACTTTTACGCTTGTCGAACCGGACTTGCTTGCGTCAGCACATGTGCAGGCGTCTCCTTTCTGGCCGGTCCCGGGAAGCTCCCACAGACGTCGCATTCGGCCCTTCTTGCTCGTCCCGGGGCAGCGCCTGTCCTCAGGCTTTTGCTGAGAAGCTTGGGGGCACTTTTGCCAGCGGTGTCCGGGGCCGAGAGGTCCTGCGCCCGCGACATCGCCAACAGCATTTCGCCCGGCAGGCATCGCGTCCGGATCTGGCACGGTCAGAAGCGAGGTGTGCAGGTAGACCGACTTCGGCCACGAATGTCGAAACGAAGCGGTCGACAGATTCGGGTGCCCGACACCACCGACAAGGTCAACGGCAGGCAGCTTGTGCCATTCTACAAAACCAACCAGTTGAAGCGGGCAATGACCGTGATCTCACCCCGGAAAGAAAGGCCATATATCCTGTCAGGCTTGGTGCATTTCACCGGATCGATGACAGGAATACCTTCGAACTTTAACTTCCGTGGTGATCGATGAAACACGCGTCTTTCGAATTGCACGCCCTGGAAGCCGGGCGTCTGGCGAAGGCCGATGCCTTGCGCCCGATCAAAATCTGCAACCTCTTTCGGCCTCGCGTTGCGCATGGCGGAAAAGTGCGCACCTCGGTCCGTTTCAACGCCGCCGAAATCGACGAGCGAGTGCAAAAAGCAACTTCGGTCAGTTGCGAAACCGTCCAAGGATCGAGAACTGGCACGAAAAGACGGTGATAGTTCAGCTGTCCTGCCGTGCGATATCGGTGATCAACACATCATGTACCATCGTTCCCAGGATCATCGCTGCCGCCTCTTTCAGGCTTGTGCGCAGAACAATCAGATTCGAGCCATCGGTGAAAGTTCCGCTGAAGCCCCCGACATTGGCATGGTCGAACATCACTTGCAGGAACGCATCCCGCAGTTTTGGCTCTCGCAAGTATACGGCCTCGGTGTTTCCTGATTCGACCTCAAGCGACAGGGTAAGCACAACCAGCGCATCCACCCGCCCCCCTTCAACGACCGGTATAACGAACTGGTTGTTCATCTTGACATATTCTGGTCCACCTTCCTCATGGTCAGAAGGATGGTCTGAACCTTGGTCCTCCCCTGTAGCAGTGTCGCCGTGAGCATCTTCCGCGCTAGGTGCGTCCTCTGTATGTTCGGCCGCACCAGCCTCTGCATGTTCGTCTTGCTGCTCTGCGGCAGGCCGCAGGAACAGCCCGGCGCCAACACCGCCACCAAGGCCGGCGATCGCAAGGAGAATAGGAAAGAGGTTCCTGATCATGATCAGAATGGCAGCACGATATCGGCCACTTGCTGGCCAAAGGTGGGCTGTTGAACGTCGGTGATCTGGCCCCGGCCACCATAGGCAATCCGCGCACCCGCGATCTTGTCATAGGTGATCTCATTCTGTCGCGAGATGTCGATTGGACGAACGAAGCCGGTCACCACCAGTTCGCGCATTTCGAAGTTCACGCGCACTTCCTGCTGGCCTTCGATGCGCAAGACACCATTGGGCAACTCCTCCACAACGGTCGCGGCGATGCGGAGGGTTAGTTCTTCCTTGCGTGCCACGCTGCCTGATCCCTTGAAGGTCGACGTCGACTCCGTCTCGAACGCATCGGCCATACTTGCGCCTTCGGGAAGGTTTTCGTCGATCCGCTGCGGGATGCCAAAGAACTCCGCAAGGCCTGAGCTTTGCTTGCCGTCGCGGCTGCGATCCGATGAGTTTGAAATTGCCGCGCTGTCGTCAATCTCGATCACCACTGTCAGGATGTCTCCCCGCCGAGCGGCGCGGCGATCACCAAAAAGCGAGTCCGTCTCGCCGGTCCAAAGCGACGAGGCGTCAGACGGTGTGGCCGCGACCTCATCTTCAGGCAACGCCGCCGAATACATCGCGTAATGTTGCGCGCCGCCTTCCAGCGGAGTGAACTCCGGCGCGCGACCAACCTGGCCAAGCGGGCTGCAGCCGGTCAGCGCAAGGCAAGCACCGATAGTGTAACGTATCAGCATTCTATTCATCCCATCCGACATAAACCGCTCCGTCAGGGCCAATCCGACCCGCCACAGTCGAGCGCGACGCAAGGTTAAGGACCCGGACTGCTTCGCCTTCCGATCCGCGGTCCAAAGCGCGGCCTTCAGTCGAAATGGCCAGACCGCCCGAGAGGTAGATCAACGCAACAATCTGATTTCTCTGGACAAGCGCAGGCGACCCAAGGTCCTCCAACATCACCGGCCGCCCCGCATAGATCGCGACTTTTGCCTCAAGCCCCAGTGCGGCTTCAGGATCGGTCAGCGCGCCGGGAAGGTCAGCCGCGACCAGAGTAAGATCCTCCAGTCCGATGACAGTCTGCGCGCGGATCGTTCGCGTGGCGACGACGCTTTCCGCAAGCGCGGGGGAGGTGAGCAACACATAGATATACAACCGCCACATCAGCGGACCTGCGTGGTTGCGGCAAGCATCTGGTCGGCTGCGGTGATCACCTTGGCGTTCAGCTCGTAACCGCGCTGCGCCTTGATCAATTCGGTCACTTCGCGGACCGCATCGACCGAACTGCCCTCCAGATAACCCTGCCGCAGGTTGCCCAAACCGTCCAACCCCGGCGCACCCGAAAAGGCCGCGCCCGAAGCCGGGCTTTCCAGAAAGAGGTTCGACCCCATCGCTTCAAGCCCTTTTTCGTTTGAAAAGCCGGAAAGGGTCAGTTGCCCCAACAACTCCGGCTCGACCCGGTCAGCGAAATCAGCCCAGACTTCGCCCGCCGGGCTGATGGTCACCCCGCGCGCATCGGTTGGAATGGTGATACCGGGGACGACCGGAAAACCGTCCGATGTGACGATCAGACCGTCCGCCGACCGCTTCAGCGCCCCGTCCCGGGTATATCCGGTAAGGCCCGACGGCAGCGTCACCTCTAGATAGCCGTTGCCGTCGATGGCCAGATCAAGATCGGCCCCGGTCGCATCCAGCGAGCCCTGGCCAAGCACCACCGAAACCGACGCGGGCCGGACGCCAAGTCCGATCTGGATGCCGGTGGGCAGCATGCTGCCATCGGCGGCCGAAACGCTGCCGGGTCGGGCCATCTGCTGATAGGTCAGGTCCGCAAAGTCGGCGCGGCGAGGGTTGTAGCCAGTGGTCGACATGTTGGCGAGGTTGTTTGACACAACATCGACCTTCATCTGCTGGGCGGCCATCCCGGTTGCGGCAATCTGCAGCGCTTTCATCGCGGGCTCCTATCGACCTAGGGTCTGGATCACACCGCGGACCCGCTGGTCCTCGGCATCCAGAAATTTCTGACCAAGCTCATAGGCGCGCTGGACCTCGATCATCCGGGCGATTTCCGAGACAGGTTCGACGTTGCTGTCTTCAAGCATGCCTTGCAGGATGGTGGCGCCCTCAACCGGTTCCAGGTCGGTGGCTGCGAACAGGGTGCCGGACTGGTGGGTCAGAGCCAAAGGATCGGTCGGCCGCCACAGGCCGATCTGTGCAATGGGATCGCCATTTGCCGAAAGCGTGCCGTCCGATGCCAAAGCCACCGCCTTTGCATCGGGTGGAATGAAGACCGGCGCGCCCCCGGCATCAAGAAGCCGAAAGCCGTCAGGGGTCACCAACTCACCCTCGGCCGAGGGGATGAAACTGCCGGCGCGGGTCAGGCGGTCGCCCTGGGGCGTTTCGATCAGGAAGAACCCGTCCCCCTGAATCGCGAAATCGAACTGGCCACCGGTCTGGCTGACTGCTGCCTGAGCAAGATCGACGTGGCGGCCGCTGGCGTGGGCCATCGACAACGAAGGGTCTTCGTCCAGCGCGGCGACGAATTCCGAGAAGACCACGCCTTCGCGCCGAAAGCCGGTGGTCGAGGCATTGGCGATGTTGTTTGCTACCACCCCCATCTCGCGCATGAGGCCGGATTGGCGGTTCAGCGTGGTGTATCCGGCGGCGTCCATGCCTTAGCCTCCTGCGATCTGCGGGATGATTGTGTCGGTGAAAAATGCCACGAGGGTCGTGGTCATGAAGCTCATCGACAGCCAGAAGACGCCCAGCATCACGGCAGCCTTGGGCACGAAAGTCAGGGTCATTTCCTGGATCGAGGTCAGGGCCTGAAACAGGCCGATCACGACGCCAACAACCAGCGCCACGGTCAGAAGCGGCGCGGAAATCACCACCGAAACCCACAGGCCCTGACGCATCAGATCAAAGATCATCGTCTCGGTCATACCGGCATCCTCAGGATTTCCTGATAGGCCTCGACCACCCGGTCGCGCACGGTCGCAACCGTTTCGACCGCAAGTTGTGACGAGGCCAGCGCCTGCACCAAGGCATGCGGATCAGCGCCCCCGGTCATTGCGGCGCGGGCCGTCGCCTCGTGCTCCTGCAGCGCGCCCATGAAATTCTCGGCCAGCTTGCCAAAACCCGTGGCCGCCTCCCCCGCCTTTGGCTGGGGGGCGGCGGCGGCTCGGGCGTTGGCATAGGCCTGAGAGACGAAAGAGGTCTTCATATCCATTCTGGAACTCCCTTATCGCCGCAGAAGCTCGAACAGACTTTGCGTCATCTGACGCGTCTGATCGAACATCCGAAGGTTCGCCTCGTAGCTGCGCTGCGCTTCGCGCGCGTCAGCGATTTCGATCACCAGATCGACATTCGAGCCGTCATAGTGACCGGTGTCATCGGCCAGCGGGTGGCCGGGGTCGTAGATGCGGACCAGTTCGCTTTGGTCCAGTCTGACGTCGCCGGGCTTAACCAGCCCGGTGTCCATGGCCTGGTCAAAACTCATCACCTTGCGGTGGTAACCGGGGGTGTCGGCGTTGGCGATATTCTCGGACACATGCCGAAGGCGCATCGCTTGCGTCTCCATTCCGGAGGCGGCGAAAGACAGTGAGGAGATCAGATCGTTGCCCATCTACCCCTCACCGGTTCCGGCCAAGGCTGGCCCGGATCACGTCCGAGGTCGCCCGGTAGATTGCCAGCGCCATATCGTGGTTCTGCCGGGCTTCGACCGATTTCACCATTTCACCCTCCAGCGAGACAGAGTTGCCATTCGGTGCCTCGCGGCCATTGGCAATTTCGACGGCTGGCGTCATTGCGGCGGAAACAGCAGTCAGGTGACCAGCCCGCGTAGCCCGCATGTCACCGCCATTATCGGCAAAGACCTCGGCAAAACCGGGCAGGTCCCTGGCCTTGTAGCCGGGCGTGTCGGCATTTGCGACATTCTGCGCGATCACCGCCATCCTTGACCCGGAATGCGCGGCAAGCGACTGCGCCATCCGAGTAAGTTCCAGTTTTTCAAACATCGGGGCTTCTCCCTCGACCAACTTCACCAAGGCTTAAGGGTGATTCCTTTAGAAACGGTTGAGAGCGAACAAAGGGAGAATCCCGTGGCAAACCTTTTCGATGGCCTTCTGGCCGAGATTGCCGGTGCGGCCCCGGTCCGGCGGATCGGGAGGGTGGTGGAATCCCGCCGTGGTCTGGTCGAGGTTGCCGGGCTGGACGCTGCCACGATCGGCGACCGCGTGCTGATCCACAGTCGCGACGGCGTGGCCGGTGGTGAGGTTCTGCGCCTGGCCCCCGGTCGCACCTCGGTCTTGCCGGATGCGTCGGGCGACGGGATGGCCATTGATGACCGGGTCGAACTGCTGGGCAAGGCCGAGGTTGCGCCCGACAACAGCTGGATTGGCCGCGTTGTCGATGCGACCGGGCAGCCCTTGGACGGACGTCCCTTGTTGCGTGGCAGCACTCCGCGCGCGCTGCGGGCCCAGGCACCGGCGGCGGCCAGTCGGCGCCGGATGGGGGGGCGTCTTGGCACGGGCGTCGCCGTTTTCGACACGCTCTTGCCGCTGGTCCGGGGGCAGCGGATCGGTTTTTTCGCCGGCTCCGGGGTGGGCAAATCGTCGCTGCTGGCCCGGTTTGCGCGCGGGGTCGACGCCGATGTCGTGGTCATCGCCCTTGTCGGCGAACGCGGGCGCGAGCTGCGAGAGTTCACCGAACGCGTGCTGGGCCCGGTGGGAATGGCGCGCAGTGTCGTGGTGACCGCCACCTCCGACCAGTCGCCGCTGATGCGGCGGATGTGTGCGCTGACCGCGATGGCGGTGGCCGAACACTTTCGCGATCAGGGTCTGCATGTGCTGCTTTTGGTCGACAGCGTCACCCGCTTTGCCGAGGCGCACCGCGAAGTCGCCCTTGCCGGGGGGGAGGATGCATCGCTGCGCGGTTACCCGCCGTCGCTGGCCCATGCGATCATGGGTCTGGCCGAACGCGCGGGGCCGGGGCCAGAAGACTTGGGCGACATAACGGCGGTGTTTTCAGTTCTGGTGGCGGGGTCGGACATGGATGAGCCGGTTGCCGACATCCTGCGCGGCGTGCTGGACGGCCATGTCGTTCTTGACCGCCGCATCGCCGAACGTGGGCGGTTTCCGGCGATCGACCTTTTGCGCTCGGTGTCGCGGTCCCTCCCGGACGCGGCGGATGAAGCCGAAAACACACTGATTCTGGACGCACGCCGCCTGCTGGGGGCCTATGATCGGGCCGAGATGATGATCCAGGCCGGCCTTTACGCCTCGGGCTCCGATCCGGTGATTGACCGGGCGATCCGGCTTTGGCCCGCACTTGACGCATTTCTTGCGGAATCCGCTCCGGCCAATGGTGTCGAGGGCAGCTTTGAGCGGTTGAGGACCTGCCTTGAGCTGTGACCTTACGTTGCAGCGACGGCTTCCGGGCTCAGTGCCAGTTCAAGATACTGGAACCGGCGCGGATACCCGATGAAAGCGCCGAGTGGATCGCGGTCTCCTGATGACACAGACCGTTGCACCACAGTCACGATTGATCTGCCCCTACCGTCGAAGAAGCTGCAGCGCGATGGATGCGGGGGAACTGCCGCTACCCTGCTCCTGCATTTCGGCGCGAAGGACATAGCGGCGGATCAGGGCCTCCATCTTGGCGGGGTCTGAAAACTGGCTGACCTTGTCACCCCCGAAGGCAACGCGGCTTTTGGTTTTCAGCACTGAAACCTGTTGATCCAGATCGATCGAGGCGAAACTTTTCGGCAGACCAAGCGCCACCTGCAGCACTTCACGCAGTGGCGAATTTCCAAGGATATTGAACCACTTGAAATTTTCGCTACCGGAACTGGCGGCAATCGTCGGGATCTCGCGCTCGGCGTTCAGAGCCAGACGGTACGTGTTGCTTTGCGCTCCAACTGCTGTCTCGAAACTGCGGGCTCGAAAGCGCGTCAGGATTTCGTCCGAAAACGTGGAAATCTTGGTACGCGGGACCGAATAGTCGCCAAAGCCGAAGGCGGCCGAGAATTTCTGATACTGCTTGTCGGCAAGTTTGTTGGCCAGACTGCCAACTTTCAGAGTGCCGCCCTCAAGCACCTTGCGGATGAAAGAGCCGCTGTTCGCGTCACCCTCAAGGCCAAACGCGGTCAGCGCAATCCGCAACAGGCGCTTGTCCGCCACCAGCTGCTCGGCCGTTGTGACTTTGCCGATCTTGTCGCGAAAATAGGCTTCGTCGCGCTTATGTGCCGGCACGGCCTGCGCCACCACCTGCTGCCGTGCCATCGTGCGCTTGAGAAAGCTCCAGCCGGCATAGCCCGCAATCGGCAATACCGGCTGAAAACTCATGCGCGACCGGCGGCGAAAAGCCGCTCCTCGCGTGGCAGCAGACTGCGAAGCGCCTTCAGGGCCTGATAATGCTGATCATCAAGCACGGCCCGGCTGGCGGCGGCAAGCTGGGTGCGGCTGTCGTGATCAGTCAAAACCTGGCTAAGCTGTTCGATCCCGCGCAAAAGCTGCCTTTGCGTGTCTGCCGGATCGGCGTCACCTGACAGGACCAGTTGCGCCAGATAGCAGACCCGTCGCACGGGCGTATTCGCTTCTTCCGGGTGGATCGCGTCGCGCAAACGCAGGATGTTGGCATTTGGCGTCATGATCGCAAGGCGCGAACGGCGTTCACCGTTTTCGATCACCGCGCCGTTGATCAGGACCCGTTCATGCGGACCAAGCTTGAGGACAAGGCCGCTCATGCAACACCGCTTTCGCCGCGAAGGCCGCGCAGGACGGCGGTATTGATGTCGGTCAGAACCTCGACACTGGCAGAGTTTTCCAGCACCGCGCGGCTGTGAACGGCGGTGAATTCGTACAGGTAGAATAGCCGGGCCCGCAGCGCGGCAGGCAACGCATTTCCGGGTTGCGCCACATCGGCCGCAAGCGTCGACCAAAGCTGCTGATTGTCGGTCAGTGCCCGGACAAGACCGGGATAGTCGGTGGCCCTTTTGGTCCAGGCCGCGCGCAGTCTTTGGGTCACCTGGGCGATCAGATCGTATTCGATCGACCGAAGAGAGCGCGCAGGCGTTTCGCGCCGGGCATAGGCGATTGGGGTTTGATAGGTCATCTGGGGTCCATCTGTTCGGGGATTGGGGTGGGGCGAGGGCCGCGAAGAAACCTTCGCGGCCCGTCAGAATTACCGGAACAGTGACAACAGCCCCTGCGGCTGCTGGTTGGCGATGGACAGCGCCTGGGTGGCAAGCTGCTGCTGGACTTGCAGCGCCTGCAGCCGGGCCGAAGCCTCCTCCATGTCGGTATCGACCATCACGCCGATACCGGTCTTGAGCGCATCGGTCAGCTGGCCGACAAACTCGTTCTGGATATCGATGCGCTTTTGCGTCGAACCGAAGCTGGCGGCAGCGTCGATCGAGGTTTGCAGCATGGCCTCGATATTGGTCAGCGCCGTGGGGGCGGCGTTGACCACGTCGATGCTGTTCAATCCGGACAAGGCCCCGGTGCCACGGGTGGCCGAAACCGAAATCGCCGTGGACACGTTGGTGTTGTTCGCGACCGTCAAAGCGCCCGTTCCCAGGGAAAGCGTAAAGTCGCTGTCGGACAGCCCGTTTGTCGACAGCGAGCTTTTCAGACCCGCCACCAGCGCATCGGCGGTGTCGCCCTGCTGCACGACATAGCTGCCGGTAACCGTTCCGATGTTAAGCGAGATCGAATCGCCCGCGATCAGCGCAGTCAGCGTTCCCGGAACCGCCGTCGGTGCATCTGCGGCCAATGCACCAGCACCGCCCTGGAAGGCAAAGGCGTTCAGCGTCACCGGCGTGCCGGTCACGACGTTGGCTGCCGAAAGCGTGCCGCCGCCTGCAGTCAGCGCAGCACCGGCATCCGTCGACAGGTTCTGCGCCTGGACCGTGATGTTGCTGGAGGTCACGCCCGACTGGCTGCGGTCAAGCGAGGCCAGGACGTTGACCGAGGTCTGCGAGCCGTCGACCAGGTTCAGGCCGTTGAACTGGGCTGCCCCCACAACGGATTCGATCTGTGCCGTCAGGGCGTCAATGTCAGTCTGGATCTTGGTGCGGTCCACGTTTTCGGCCTGAGAGGCAACGATTTTCCCCTTCACCTCGGTCAAGAGCTTGGTGACGGATTCCGAAGCCTGACGTGCGACGGTCAGGGTCGCCGAGCCCACAGAAAGGCTGTCAGAGATACCCTTGAAGCCCTCGACGTCCGATTCCATCACTTTTGAAATCGCCCAAACGGCGGCGTTATCCTTGGCGGTTGCGACCGACTTGCCGGTCGAGATGTCCGACTGGGTCTTGTTGAGGTTGGCGTTGATGCCCTTCATCGTCTGCAGGGCAACCATCGCGCTGGTATTGGTCAGGATCGACGACATTTCTGTTTCCTTGGCAAATGGCCGCAGCTTTCACGGCCGGAATGGCCACCCCCAAAGGGTGGCGGAAGCGGCGTTCTGTCCAGTGCCGCCGGGGGTTCCGGTGGCGCCGCCCCGTCATGGGGCGCGGGGTCAGTTAAACGCGATGAGTGCTAAGCAATTCCTTACCGCCAAAGCCCGAATGCCAAGGATTTAAGCCAATTCAGACACGTCTTGGCATCCGGACTGACGCCCCTGTCAGGGTTTCGCGACGCCCCCGCGAGTCATAGGTCACCAGAGATGCACCCGCGCTGATATCCCTAAAGCGTTGCTGGGCTGCCCGCACCCCCCGGGTTGCCGCCTGCAAAAGCCTTGCGTTTCGATCTGCCTTGCGTCGCAGGCGTTCCGCCGTTGGTTGGTCTACCTGGGGCAGACTTTCCGCCAGAGCCCCGACCCGGGGGGCAAGCTCGGCAAGAGCAGCAAGGTTGCCGATGACCAGCGCATCGCGCGTCTGGTCAAGCAGGTCGTCAAGGGGTGTCTGCATGTTCGGCCTTTACCATCGAGTTGAAGATCAGCTCTGCAAGGCCAAGGCCGCCGCCTTCAACGATCAGACGCGCCTGTTCCTGCCGCAGGAACGAGACAAACTGAGTCTCTCCCGAACCACCATTGAACGCGCCCTGCGTCTCTCCCAGACCGGAATGGGCCAGCATTTCGGCCAGAAAGCCCGCCTCAAGCTCTTCAGCCTTGGCCATCAGCAAGTCTTGCCGCTGGGCCGTTGCGATCGACGGGGCAAGTATCGGTGCCGTGTCCATGTCAGATCTCCGGATAAGTCACATTATCCGCAACGATCCACGATGGGGGTAAAGAATAGGTAACCTCTCACCCTGATAAATGTCCGGTATCGATAGAAGTCGTGGGGCCATGCAGACACTTATCCTCATCAATCCGGTTGCCGCACCGCCACGTCCGGAAAGTTGGGCGTCAGACAGTGGCACGACGGAATCGCCGGACTCATTTTTTGCTGACGTTATGGCGGGCATTGTCGACCGGCCGCCAGCAAGGGACCCGGTTGAAAGCCTGTCCGACGCTGTGGTTTTCATTGCCTCGCCAGAAACCGTCCCGCCCTTAGGGTTCGAACCAATGGGTGCGGTCCAAGGCCTTGCCGAGGCGGCGGCGATGCCCAAAGAGGCGTTCGAAGGAGATCTGCCCGGGCCAGAGATTCCAGGACCGGAAGCGCCCTTTCAGGGCGTTCTTTCGGCCGATATCGCCCCTGCTGCCGTCGCGCGGCCTTCGCAATCGGTTGACCTCGCGCCTGCTACGGTTATGGGGGTCATTGCTCAACCGCGTTTGCCGGAAGATGTTGCGCTTTCGTCTGCTGGTCCCGAAATCCATGGGTTTTCGGCCGTGAACCTGCCTGACCAAAGCCTTTCGGCAACGTCCATTTCAAATCTTCTGCATCTGCCCGCCATCGCCGACGGTTCGCTTCCTGTGGCCCAGATTTTTCTTCGCAGTCTTTCAGACAGACCAGCAGCGCAAACTGCCAGTCAGGTCAAGCCTTCGACTCTTGCCGTCAATATGCAACCACCCCCCTTGACGATAACATCTGCGGATGCCTCAAGCCAACCTGACGGTGAGGGGGGCCCTCGGACCGCGTTACCGGTCGAAAGCGTGATGGCCAGAGCGATGGCGAAACTGGCGCTTGCGCTGCCCCAAACGCCTGCGCCTGCAATCGTCACTGGCACGGTGCTGGTCTGGCAGGCTGGCCTGCTGGCTGAGATGGATCAGAGCGAATCCTCCGAACGGCCAGCAGGGACAGACCCTGTTTCCGCCGCAGCGCACAATCGCGATTCGTCCGCCGTGCTTTTCCGGCCTGAGGGTCAGGTTGCCCCGACGTTTCAGTGGGCTGACAATCTTGTTCCTGCTTTACCGGTCCTTGCGCAATTTTATGATCTCGATCTCGACGTGGAGGCCATACTGGCAATCGGAACTGTGCCGACACATTCCAGCACTTTGGGTGGGATTGGACATCCCTCCGCCTCGGTAAGCCTGCAGGATTTGCCGCGACTGGCCGCCCAGCTTGCCGGAACCCTTGTTCACCGCGCCGACCGACAAACCGACGTCGCGTTTTCGCCGGAAGAGCTTGGCCATGTCCGGCTTACGATGCAAGCCGATGCCCAGAACTCGGACCGGATAGTCGTGATGCTGACCTTCGATCGGCCCGAGACACTGGATCTTTTCCGCCGCCATGCCGATCAACTCGCCGACGCGCTGCGAGAGGCCGGCTATTCGGGTGCCGATATCAGCTTTGGCAGGTCCGGCGGCGAAAACGCCCGAGACGGGTCTGATCCGGACAGACCTGCCCCTGATCAGCAGGGCGCCACATCTTTTGGCCGGGACATCACCCCCTTGCATCACCCGTCAAAACCAGCCGCAACCGGGTCGCTAGACCTTCGTCTGTAAGGATGACCATGCCAGTTTCCGCCATCAGCCCAACCGCCAGCGCCGCCGCAGCATTGCCTACAACGGGCCAGGCGACCAAGATTTCGACCGATTACAACACCTTTCTGCGAATGTTGACCGTTCAGATGCAGAATCAGGACCCGCTGAACCCGATTGAATCGTCGGATTACGCGGTGCAGCTTGCCACCTTTTCGGGTGTCGAACAGGCGGTTCGCACCAACGAGCTGCTGGCCGAGATGACCTCCCGGTTCCAGCAGTTCGGCATGGCCGAAATGGCCGGCTGGATCGGCAAGGAGGCCCGGTCGAACGCGCCTGTATATTATGACGGCAGCCCGGTGACCCTGTCACCCAACCCGGTGCAAGGCGCAACCGGGGCGGTGATTGTAGTCAAAGACGCGCAAGGCAATCTGGTGGCCCGCGAAGAGATTCAGCTCAGCGCCGCGCCCTATAGCTGGCTGGGGGCGGGGGCAGACGGAATGCCATTGCCGCCCGGAACTTATACGATTTCGCTGGAAAGCATGCAGGGCGCCAATGTCATCGACACCCGGCCGATCGAGCACTACGCCTTGGTCAGCGAAGCCCGTGGCGGGACCGAAGGGACCAAACTTGTCTTGAAAGGCGGGATCGAGGTTCTGGCGACTCAGGTTACCGCGCTTAGATCGCCGCCGACGTAAATCCGACGCGCGCCAGCAGTCGTTTACATCATATCGCGCAGAAAATAGCCCGCAGCCCCGGCAAGTACGACCATAAGGACCACAAAGACCGGCCCGCGTTCCTTGCGTGGCCTTGGCGGCGGCGAGGCCGGATTGCCGGTCCGGATCAGTTGCGCCTCGACCAAAGCGGGCAATCTTGGCCCGAACCGCGCCAGAACCCGTGCCGTCTTGACCAGATCACGCAGGATCGCCTTTGGACCGATGCTTTCCTTGATATAGCGCTCGACCACCGGCTGGGCGACTTCCCAGATGTTGATCCGCGGGTCCAGCGACCGGGCGACGCCTTCGACCACGACCATGGTCCGCTGCAGAAGGATAAGCTCGGTTCGCGTCTCCATGCCGAAACGTTCTGTGACTTCAAAAAGATAGGCCAGAAGTCGCGCCATCGAAATCCGGCTGGCATCCATCCCGAAGATCGGCTCGCCCACTGCCCGCAAGGCGCGGGCGAATTCGTCGATATCGCGGTCGGGAGGGACATACCCGGCTTCGAAATGCACCTCGGCGACGCGGCGGTAATCCTTGCGGATGAAGCCCATCAGAATCTCGGCATAGACCCGGCGGGTGTATTCGTCGATTCGGCCCATGATGCCGAAATCATAGGCAATGATGTCGCCGTTTGCCGCGATCTTCAGGTTGCCCTGATGCATGTCGGCGTGGAAGAACCCGTCGCGCAGCGCGTGGTTCAGGAACAGCTGCAGCACCCGCGCGCCAAGCACGCTGCGGTCATGGCCTGCCGCATCGATTTCAGCGACGTCGTTCAGCCCGATGCCTTCGGCCCAATCCAACGTCATCACGTTCCGGCTGGACAAAAACCAGCGTGGTTTGGGAACCTGAAAGCCTTCGTCTTTGGCAGTATTCGCCGCAAACTCGGCAGCAGCCGACGATTCAAGTCGCAGGTCTAGCTCACCCATGACCACGCCTTCGAAATGTGCAATCACATCCAAGGGTCGGAGACGTCGCGAGAAAGGGGCCAGCCGCTCGATCCAGCCGGCCGCGAAATAGAAGGCGTCGATGTCTTTGCGGAACGCGCGCTCGATCCCGGGGCGAAGGACCTTGACGGCCACATCCTCACCGGTTTCGGCCAGCCGTGCCCGATGCACCTGCGCGATCGAGGCGGCGGCGACAGGTTCGGAGAATTCGCTGAAAAGGGTCGCGACGGGTTGGCCCAACTCGGCTTCGATCATCGCTTTCGCGGTTTCGGTCGGGAAGGGCGGCAGTTTGTCCTGCAGGACCTTAAGCTGCAGCGAAAGTTCTTCGCCGACAATGTCCGGGCGGGTCGAAAGGATCTGACCGAACTTGATATAGGCCGGGCCCAGCGCTGTCAGCGCTCGGGTGGCAGGCGGCAAGGAAGGGTCGCCCTTAAGCCCCAGCCATTTGAACGGCCATCCCAGCAACCGCGCGGCAAAGCGCAGGCGTTTCGGAGCCTTGTAGGCCTCGAGTACCACATCCATCGCCCCGGTGCGCTCAAAGGTAGCGCCGGTCCGGATCAGCCGGATAATGTTGTGCGGCCCCCTCACAGCTTCCAGCCGGAATGCAGGGCGGCGATGCCCATGGAAAGGTTGCGATATTTTACCTGACCGAAGCCCGCGTCACGGATCATGGCGGCAAATGCTTCTTGTTCCGGGAACTTGCGGATCGATTCCACCAGATACTGATAGCTGTCGCGATCCCCCGCCACGATCTGTCCCATCACAGGGATGACGTTGAAGGAATACAGATCATAAGCCTTTTGCATCAGGTCGTTGGGGATACGGCTGAACTCCAGCACCATAAGCCGCCCACCGGGCTTCAAGACCCGGTAGGCTTCGGCCAAGGCATCGGCGGTGCGGGTCACGTTCCGGATGCCAAAGGAAATCGTGTAGGTGTCGAAAATAGCGTCCGGGAACGGCAGCGCCATGGCGTCGCCGACCACCCAATCCAGCCGATCCGCCATCTTTTCGGCCTCGGCACGCTTGCGGCCTTCGACCAGCATCGGCTCGGTCAGGTCACAGACAACAGCGGTCGCCCCTGGGGCACGGCCAAGAAAGCGGAAGGCCACGTCGCCCGTCCCCCCGGCCACATCCAGAAGCCGCTGGCCAGGACGCGGAGCCAGCCAGTCCATCATCGCCTCTTTCCAGATGCGGTGAATGCCCACCGACATCAGGTCGTTCATCACGTCGTATTTCGAGGCCACGCGGGAAAAGACGCCATGCACCATCCCGGCCTTTTCAGCCTCGGGCACGTTCTGGAAACCGAAATGGGTGGTCTTGTCCGAAGCTTGCGTCATAGGATGCCGCCTGAGTGTGTCTGCACCGGGTTACACCGAAGCGGGCGAAAGGAAAACCTTCTCGGTCAAGAAAGGTGTGCGACATTGACGCCCGAAGCTTCGGTATTGGAGGGCAAAGTGTACCACTCGCTGACCATAAGTGAAATTTTTGTCGTTTTGATCGTCGCTGCGATCTTAGTGCCGCCTGTCTGGAGACGCTGGAAAGTTCTGCGGGCAAGTAACAGGGAAGGAACCATCGGACCCGCAAGGATTTTCCAAACCTCATCTCGGCAAAGTTTCTCTGATTTCATTGGCCGTATCGGAATTGATCGGCCGGCTCTTGCGGTCGCATGTCAGAAACAACTTCGCGCCGCAGTAGTCATTTGGCTGTTTTATCGCGCGCTCGACATTCTTGTGCGGGACGCTCGATATGACCACGACATCCTGACCGTGAGGCCGATGTTTGGTCAACGCCGGGAATTTCAGTGGAAAGCACTACAGCGCATTCGTGACGATGGTGAGTACTGGCTTCTTCTTTTCTATGAACCCGGCGGCAAGGCCAAGGTTCTGAAGCACAGCACCGGCATTGCCGATTTCAAGACCTTTGCGCTGGCTCAGATCCAGAAGAACCGGGCCTCCCATGCCTGAACTGCCCGAGGTTGAAACCGTGCGCCGGGGTCTTTCGCCCGTGATGGAGGGTGCGGTGATCGCGCAGGCGCTGGTCAACCGCCCCGACCTGCGTTGGCCGTTTCCGGACCGCATGGCCGAAAGGCTGACTGGCAAGCGGGTCTTGGCGCTGCGACGGCGGTCGAAATACATTCTCGCTGATCTCGATTCGGGGGAATCGCTTCTGGTGCATCTGGGGATGTCGGGGCGGATGCTGATTTCCGGCGCGCAGATCGGCACGTTTTATCACGACCATCCGGCCCCGCAAAAACATGACCATGTCGTGCTGCACATGACATCCGGCGCGCGCGTCACCTTCAACGATGCCCGCCGCTTTGGCGCGATGGACCTGATGGCAACCGCCGGGGCCGAGGGGCATCCCCTGCTGGCAGGCCTTGGCCCCGAGCCATTCGGCAATGATTTCAACGGTCCCTACTTGGCTGACCGCCTGAAAGACCGCCGCACCCCTATCAAATCAGCGCTGCTGGATCAGCGGATCTTGGCGGGGCTTGGCAATATCTATGTCGCCGAAACTCTGTATCGCGCCCGGATCAGCCCCCTGCGTCTGGCGGGCGACCTGACCGAATCCCAAGTTCACGCCCTTGTCCCGGTCATCCGTGAGGTTCTGGCCGAAGCGATCGCAGCAGGCGGGTCCAGTTTGCGTGACTTTCGGCAGGCGAATGGCGAACTTGGCTATTTCTCCAAGCATTTTCAGGTCTATGACCGCGAGGGAGGGCCATGCGAAACCCCCGGCTGCAGCGGCACCGTAACCCGCAGCGTGCAATCCGGCCGCTCGTCCTTCTGGTGTTCGTCCTGTCAGAGGTGACTTGCCAAAACTCCGTTTGCTGCTAGGAGTCGCCGCGACCGCCATAGTGGAGCCTCCGATGGCCTACGAGACGCTGATCGTCGAGATCGAGGACTATGTTTCCCTGATCCGACTGAACCGCCCCGATGCAATGAACGCACTGAATTCCACGCTTATGCGGGAACTTGCCGCTGCCGTTACCGCCGCCGAGGCGAACGAGCGCGTGCGCTGCATCGTTCTCACCGGTTCGGAAAAGGCCTTTGCCGCCGGGGCGGATGTCGGCGAAATGGCGGAGAAGACCTTCATCGATGTCTTCTTCGACGACATGTTCGCCGCCGAGGTCGCCACGATCACCCGGACCCGAAAGCCGATGATTGCCGCTGTTGCGGGCTATTGTCTGGGCGGCGGCTGCGAGCTGGCGATGATGTGCGATTTCATCATCGCCGCCGATACCGCCAAGTTCGGCCAGCCCGAGATCAACCTTGGCATCGTTGCAGGCCTTGGTGGCACCCAGCGCCTGACCCGAGCAGTCGGCAAGGCCAAGTCGATGGACATGCACCTGACCGGCCGCTTCATGGACGCCGCCGAGGCCGAACGTTGTGGACTGGTCAGCCGCGTTGTTCCGGCCAAGACGCTGATCGAAGACACTATGAAGGCTGCCGCCAAGATCGTCGAAAAGTCGACGGTCTCGGCAATGGTGGTCAAGGAATGCGTGAACCGTGCGCAGGAATCCTCGTTAAGTGAGGGGCTTTTGTTCGAACGCCGCATGTTCCATGCGCTGTTTGCGACCGAAGACCAGAAGGAAGGCATGGCGGCTTTCCTGGAAAAACGCCAGCCGCAGTTCCGCGACCGCTAAGGTCACAGTTAGGTCACAGCCGGGGCTTTTCTTTCAGCAATGCTTCCTCTATAGGCCACGGTCACATGCGCGTGGGCCCGCTTAGGCAAGAATCACATCCGTCCTTCCGGGGCCGGTCCCTGTGGTCTTTCGTGCGAAACGTTTGAAACCGATAGACCCAAGGAAGCCACACATGGCAAACACCGATCAGTCCAAAAAGCGCGCCCGTCAGTCCGAGGCCCGCTATGCCGTCAACAAGGCGCGCCGCTCGCGTATCCGCACCTTCCTGCGCAAGGTCGAAGAGGCCATCGCTTCGGGCGATGCCGATGCTGCTGCTCTGGCACTGAAAGCCGCCCAGCCAGAACTGGCGCGCGGTGTGACCAAAGGGGTGCTGCACAAGAACACCGTTGCCCGCAAGATGTCGCGCCTGTCGTCGCGCGTTAAGGCCGTCGTCAAGGTCTGACACCATACTGATTCTGTTCTGTCACAAGGGCGCACCCGCATGGGTTGCGCCCTTCGGCATTTCCGGCAGCTTCCGGGCGGGGTGTTTCGGCCGACCGTTGCAGATTTGCCAAGGTAGCGGGATTCGATTTGACGGAAACTCTGTCAAGCGCGTTGTTCAGTTGCAGTGCTTGCCGGACGCTTGCTAGCGTGACCCTGCGATTCTCTTCGTCCTGGGGGGACAAGGACTGATTGCGGAGGGAATGACCCGGATCGATCTGGCGCTGCAAGACGCACGGTCCGGCAATTCACCCGCGAGGCGCATTCATTCGGCAGCCATTTGGCTGTTGAAAGCGCATTTCGGCGTGCTGCCATCCGGCGGCGCCCGGGGTCACTTCCGTTCCCACAGGATGCCTGGGGTGTTTGGTCCTGCCTTTTCGGGCAAGGGGTCCGACCTTTGTGAAAAGCCAAAGTTGTGGTTGATGGTCTGCGAAAGGTTCGCAGCGACATAGGTATTGGCGGGTCAAAGCGAATGACGAACGAAACTTGGAGTCAGGTCCGGCAAGAGCTGATCAAGCGCGTTGGCAAGAACAATTATGTCACCTGGATCGAACCCCTGAAGCTGGCGGCTCTGGGCAATGGCGTCGCGCGTTTCGAAGTTCCGACGATCTTCTTTGGCGACTGGGTTCAGCGCAACTATGCCGATCATATCCGCTCCCAGCTTGCCAGCGCCGGTTCGCCGGTCGACCGCGTCGAATTCGCACTTGGCACCCCAGCGCCTGAGGTTGCCGCTGCCAGCAAGGCCTCGGTTGCAAAGCCTGTGGCCAAAACGGTCCGGGCGCGGAACGGCTCTGACGATGACCTGCCTGGGGCACCGCTTGACCCGCGCTTTACCTTTGACAGCTTTGTCGTGGGCAAGTCGAACGAGCTTGCCCATGCCGCCTCGCGCCGGGTAGCGGAAGGCGGGACCGTAACCTTCAACCCGCTTTTCCTTTACGGTGGCGTCGGCCTTGGCAAGACCCACCTGATGCATGCCATCGCGCATGAGCTTCACACCCGCAGACCCGATCTGCGCGTGCTTTACCTTTCGGCAGAGCAGTTCATGTACCGCTTTGTTCAGGCCCTTCGTGAACGTCAGATCATGGACTTCAAGGAGATGTTCCGGTCGGTCGACGTGCTGATGGTCGATGATGTCCAGTTTGTCGCCGGCAAGGATTCGACGCAGGAGGAATTCTTCCACACCTTCAACGCGCTGGTGGATCAGAACAAGCAGATCGTCATTTCCGCCGACCGTGCGCCCGGTGAAATCAAGGATCTTGAAGACCGCATCAAGTCGCGCCTGCAATGCGGTTTGGTCGTTGATCTGCACCCGACCGACTATGAATTACGGCTGGGCATCCTGCAGCAGAAGGTCACCTATTACCGCAGCCAGTATCGCGGGCTTGCGATCGCTGATGGCGTGCTTGAATTCCTTGCCCACCGGATCACCACCAACGTCCGGGTGCTAGAGGGCGCGCTGACCCGGCTTTTCGCCTTTGCCTCGTTGGTCGGTCGCGAGATCTCGCTTGAACTGACGCAGGACTGTCTGGCCGACATCCTGCGTTCCTCCGACCGCAAGCTGACGATCGAGGAAATCCAGCGCAAGGTCGCCGAACATTACAACGTCCGCCTGTCCGACCTGATCGGCCCCAAGCGTCTTCGCATCATTGCCCGGCCCCGGCAGGTGGCGATGTATCTGTCGAAACAACTGACGCCGCGCTCGCTACCGGAAATCGGTCGCCGCTTTGGCGGACGCGATCACACGACGATCATGCATGGCGTGCGCCGGATCGAGGAATTGATGGCTCAGGACAGTCAACTTGCAGATGATTTGCAGCTTCTGCGCCGCCTGTTGCAGGGTTGATGCCGGGCTGCACTTGACGACTTCCGGAAACCTCCGCAGAGTCGCGTTCAACACTTGTGAACCGGCTGAAACCGGATAAATTCGGCGTCCCTTCAATGGGACGGCAGAGGGAAGTCAGATGAAGTTCAGCATCGAACGCGTCACGTTGCTAAAGGCGCTGGCGCAGGCACAGTCGGTCGTCGAACGCCGCAACACCATTCCGATCCTTGCCAACGTCCTGATCGAGGCCGAAGGCAGCCAGGTCTCCTTGCGCGCCACCGATCTGGACATCGAAGTCGTCGACCGCGCGCCCGCCATGGTCGAACGCGCCGGGGCTACAACGGTGTCCGCGGTGATGCTGCATGAAATCGTGCGCAAACTGCCGGACGGCGCCCTAATCAGCCTGTCGGAAGACAGCGCCGCCGGGCGTCTGACGATCACTGCAGGCCGGTCGACCTTCAGCCTTGCCACCCTGCCGAAAGAAGACTTCCCGGTCATGGCGACCAGTGAGTATTCGTCGAACTTCTCGGCCCCGGCCCCCGTGCTGCGCCGTCTGTTCGACAAGGCAAAGTTTGCCATTTCGACCGAAGAAACCCGCTATTACCTGAACGGCGTCTACATCCATGTCAGCCAAGGTGAGGGCGGCAAGGTCCTGCGCTGCGTGGCCACCGATGGCCACCGGCTGGCCCGGATCGACGCGCCCCTGCCCGACGGGGCCGACGGCATGCCCGGCGTGATCGTCCCGCGCAAGACCGTGGGCGAGCTGCGCAAGCTTCTGGACGACGACGATGCGACCATCGCGGTATCAGTGTCCGAGACCAAGATCCGCTTTGCGACCCCGGTGATCACCCTGACTTCGAAGGTCATCGACGGCACGTTCCCCGACTACACCCGCGTCATCCCGACCGGCAACACCCGCAAGCTTGAGGTGGACGCGTCCGAATTCGCCAAGGCGGTTGACCGCGTGGCTACGGTGTCCTCTGAACGCTCGCGGGCGGTCAAGCTGTCCTTGGACGAAGACCGGTTGGTCCTGTCGGTCAACGCCCCTGATTCGGGCGCTGCCGAAGAAGAACTGGCCGTCGCTTACGGCGACGAGCGGCTGGAGATTGGCTTTAACGCCAAGTATTTGCTGGAAATCGCCAGCCAGGTTGACCGTGAGAATGCGGTGTTCCTGTTTAACTCGGCCGCCGATCCCGTGCTGATGCGCGAAGGCAATGACATGTCGGCGGTCTATGTCGTCATGCCGATGCGGGTCTGACGCGTCCCGAACGCCCACTGAGGGAGAGTTGACGTGGGCGGTCTGGCGATCGAAACCCTGACCCTGTCGCATTTTCGCAGTCACCTGGCGGCGCGGCTGGCCTTTGATGACCGCCCGGTGGCGCTGGTCGGCCCGAACGGGGCGGGCAAGACCAATATCCTTGAAGCGGTATCCTTGCTTTCCCCCGGTCGAGGTCTTCGCCGCGCGGCGGTTGAAGATCTGGCACGCCGTCCGCAAGGATTGGGTTGGAAGGTCACAGCCTCGGTCCTGGGCCTCGGCGGAGCGCATGACATCGAAACCTGGGCCGAACCCGGCGAGGCGCGTCAGGTTCGCATTGATGGCAAGGCCGCGACGCAGGCCAGTCTGGGCCGCGTGCTACGCGTGCTTTGGCTGGTGCCTGCGATGGACCGGCTGTGGATCGAGCCCGCCGAAGGGCGTCGCCGCTTTCTGGACCGGATGACTCTTAGCTTTGCGCCCGATCATGCCGAATTGTCGCTGACCTATGAAAAAGCGATGCGTGACCGGAACCGGCTGATCCGCGATCAGGTGACCGACGCGCATTGGTATGCAGCCCTTGAGGCGCAGATGGCAGATGCCGGTCGGCAGATCACCCGGAACCGTCGCACAACCATCGCCCGGATTGCCGATGCCGCCGATCCGGCCAGCGCGTTTCCGTCGGCTGCCCTGACTCTGACCGGCCCCGAAGGCGTGGATGAGCCGGACGATCTGGCAAGCGCCCTCGCCGAGGGGCGCCGCCGCGACATGGCCGCCGGGCGCACGCTTGTCGGTCCGCACCGCGCCGATCTTTTGGCGCGCTATACGGTCAAGGACGTTGCCGCCGACCAGTGTTCAACCGGCGAACAAAAGGCGCTGCTGATCAGCCTGATCCTTGCAAACTCCCGCGCCTTGGCGGACGATCTTGGCCGCGCGCCGATCCTTCTGCTGGACGAAGTCGCGGCGCATCTTGACGTCGACCGTCGGGCAGCGCTTTACGACGAGATCTGTGCGCTGGGCGCGCAGGCCATCATGACCGGCACCGAACCGGGCCTTTTCGAAGCGCTTGGCCCGCGCGGCCAAAGTTTTGTCGTTCAGGACGATGGCGTTGGCTCGAAGACGATAGCAGGATAAAAAGATGACCGTTTCCCTTCACGAACTGCTGTTCTACGCGCTGGGCATGGCTGGCCTTTGGGTCGTTCCCGGCCCGGTCTGGGTGGCCTTGACCGCTCGCGCCTTGTCGGGTGGCTTTGCCGCGGCCTGGCCACTGGCGATCGGAGTGGCCCTGGGCGATCTGATCTGGCCACTGGCCGCAATCCTGGGGCTTAGCTGGATCGAAAGCAGCTATGGCGACGTTCTGGCAATTCTGCGCTGGGTCGCGGCTGCAATCTTTCTGCTGATGGGCATTCTCTTGATCCGCAAGCCAGCAGCAACGCTGAACGCCGACAGCCGCCTGACCAAGCCCGGCATGCTGGCGGGGTTTTCGGTCGGCGTGGCGGCGGTGATCGGCAACCCCAAGGCGATTCTGTTCTACATGGGCGCGCTACCCGGCTTCTTCACGCTTGAGGCGCTGACCACCCCCGACGTCGTCGCGATCATTGCGTTGTCAGCGCTGATCCCTATGATCGGCAACCTTGTTCTGGCGCTGTTTCTGGACCGCGCCCGGCAGATGCTGTCCAGCCCCGAAAGCCTGCGCAAACTGAACGTCACCTCGGGCGTGCTGCTGATTGGTGTCGGCTTGGTCATTCCTTTCCTCTGACTACCAAATCTTGTGGCCAAGGGGTGACATTTCCCGGACAGACCGCTATAAGTCGACCACAACGACAAGGGTCTTCCACGCATGGCTGAACAGCCCAAGAAGCCGGCCGAATACGGCGCTGATTCCATCAAAGTTCTCAGAGGCTTAGAGGCGGTTCGCAAACGCCCCGGCATGTATATCGGTGACACCGATGACGGGTCGGGTCTGCACCACATGGTCTATGAGGTCGTCGACAATGGTATCGACGAGGCGCTGGCTGGTCACGCCACCGCTGTCACCGTGAAAATCCATGCCGATGACAGCGTATCCGTGCGCGACAACGGTCGCGGCATCCCGGTCGACATCCACCAGGAAGAAGGCGTTTCGGCAGCCGAGGTCATCATGACCCAGCTGCACGCCGGCGGGAAATTCAACAACACGGATGAAGGCGGCAACGCCTACAAGGTTTCAGGCGGTCTGCACGGCGTTGGCGTTTCGGTCGTCAATGCGCTGTCGGAATGGCTGGAGCTGACCGTCTGGCGTGATGAAACCGAATACCGCGCCCGCTTTGAGCATGGTGACTGCGTGGTGCATGTCTACCCGGTCGGCCCCGCCCCCGGCATGCGCGGAACCCAGGTTCGCTTTCTGGCAGCCGCCAAGACCAACACCCCGCAAGGCACGTTCTCGAACCTCGACTACAGCTTCAAGACGCTTGAACACCGCTTGCGGGAACTGGCGTTCCTGAATTCCGGCGTGCGCATCATCATCGAAGACGAACGCCACGCTGAACCGCAACGGGTGGAACTGTTCTACGAAGGCGGCGTGCGGGAATTCGTCAAATACATCGACCGGTCCAAAGCCGCCGTGATGCCCGAGCCGATCTACATGATTGGCGAAAAGAACGGCATCGGCGTCGAAGTCGCGATGTGGTGGAACGACAGCTACCACGAAAACGTCCTACCGTTCACCAACAACATTCCGCAGCGCGATGGCGGCACCCACATGGCAGGTTTCCGGGGTGCGTTGACCCGGACGATCACGAACTACGCCCAGTCCTCTGGCATCGCCAAGCGTGAGAAGATCGACTTTACCGGCGACGACGCGCGCGAAGGTTTGACCTGCGTGCTGTCGGTCAAGGTGCCGGACCCGAAGTTCTCCAGCCAGACGAAAGACAAGCTGGTCTCATCCGAAGTCCGCGCGGCGGTCGAGAATCTGGTTAATGAGAAGCTGGCCGAATGGTTCGAGGAAAACCCCGTCCACGCCAAAAGCATCGTCGGCAAGATCATCGAGGCCGCCCTTGCCCGCGAAGCCGCCCGCAAGGCCCGCGAACTGACCCGCCGCAAAACGGCGCTGGACATTGCTTCGCTACCCGGCAAGCTGGCCGATTGCCAGGAACGTGATCCCGCCAAGTCCGAGATCTTCCTGGTCGAGGGCGACAGCGCCGGGGGTTCCGCCAAACAGGGCCGCAGCCGCAGCAATCAGGCTGTCCTGCCCCTGCGCGGCAAGATCCTGAACGTCGAACGCGCGCGGTTTGACCGGATGCTTGGGTCACAAGAAATCGGCACCCTGATCACCGCGCTTGGCACGGGTATCGGACGGGATGAGTTTGATATCAAGAAGTTGCGCTACCACAAGGTCGTGATCATGACCGACGCCGATGTCGACGGCGCGCATATCCGGACGCTGCTTTTGACCTTCTTCTTCCGTCAGATGCCTGCTTTGATCGACGGCGGCTACCTCTATATCGCCCAGCCGCCTCTTTACAAAGTCGCCCGTGGCAAGTCCGAGGTCTACCTCAAGGATCAGGCCGCCCTTGACGACTATCTGGTCGAGATGGGCACCGACGGCGCAGTGCTGCGGCTGACAGACGGCACAGAGATCGCCGGCAACGACCTTGCCCGCGTCATCGAAGGCGCGCGACAATTCCGCCGGGTGCTGGACGCGTTTCCGACCCACTATCCACGCGCGATTCTTGAGCAGGCCGCACTGGCAGGCGCATTCGACCCCGGTCGCGCCGATTCGGATCTGCAACTGGTCGCCGACACGGTTGCCAGGCGCCTGAACCTGATCGCACCGGAATTCGAACGGGGCTGGCTGGGCCGCATCACCCAAGACCACGGCATCCGCCTTAGCCGCATCCTGCGCGGCGTCGAGGAATTGCGCACACTGGATGGCGCGGTGCTGAGGTCGTCCGAGGCGCGCAGGCTTTCCCATCTTGCCGGACAGTATCGCGATGTCTTCCGCGACCCGGCGCGACTGGTTCGCAAGGACCGTGAGCAGCCGATTCACGGGCCGATTGACCTGCTGAAATCCATCCTGACCGAGGGCGAAAAGGGCCTGTCGCTGCAGCGCTACAAGGGCTTGGGCGAAATGAACCCGGGTCAGCTGTGGGAGACCACCCTGGACCCCGAGGCCAGAACGCTTTTGCAGGTCAAGATCGACGACCTTGCCGAGGCTGACGATATCTTCTCGAAACTCATGGGCGATGTCGTCGAACCACGTCGCGAGTTCATTCAGCAGAACGCGCTGTCGGTCGAACATCTGGATTTCTGACCCCGCCCGGCCCCGCTGGGGACTGGACATCGGACGGGATATTTCATCAGGATGGACCGTCGTTTCACAGGATCGAACATGCGCGCACTATTGCTCTCGGCCGCCTTGGCCGCCCTTCCGTCCCTTGCCGTCGCCGAAGAATGGCATGTGGTGCTTGGGTTTTTCGATCACGAGCCCGGTGGATGGGACGACGCCATCCTTGATCAGGGCCAGCAATTGGAAGCGGACCTAAAGGCCTGCAACCTGTCGCCGTTCTGGGATTGGGCGATGAAATTTGACGGCTACAACGACGGCGGACGCGGGACGGTGTTCATCGTTTACTCGCCGACGTCTCTTACCCAATCCGAAGCCGAAACCATGCTGGAGGCCGCCGCACCCTGCGTTCCAGAGGCCTATGTGCAGTCCATGAACTACGCAGGCGAATAGAATTTCCAAAAGTTTGGTGACCCCGGCGTGATTCGAACACGCGGCCTACGGTTTAGGAAACCGTCGCTCTATCCGGCTGAGCTACGGGGCCGTGGCCGGTTCGGCCATGCCATGTCATGCGTCGAAACGTGCTGAAAGGCAACTATCTGGAAAGAAAGGGGGAGCAAGTTTTGGCCCACCGCCCCCCCTTTGATCCGATGCACCCAATTTGAGAGCTTGCAGGATGCGCGGACAAGATCAGCCCCGGGAGACGAATTGGGACTGTTAGCGCTATCATAACAGATGAAACCCGCTTGGACAAGCTTTCCCTTTGGCGTTAACAAGGACGCAAGCCTAACCCCGGGACATCATCCTTGACCAAGCCAGCCAGCGACCAGAACCACACCCTGACCCTTCGCGACGTGTCCGAAGCGTCGGGCGTTTCCGAGATGACAGTCAGCCGTGTGCTGCGAAACCGGGGCGATGTGTCGGCGGCGACAAGGGCCAAAGTGCTGGAGGCCTCTCGTGCTCTTGGCTATGTCCCCAACAAGATCGCCGGGGCACTGGCCTCCCAACGGGTGAACCTGGTGGGGGTCGTCATCCCATCGCTTTCGAACATGGTCTTCCCCGAGGTCATGACCGGCATCTCCGAAACCCTTGAGGGCACTGGATTGCAACCCGTTGTCGGGGTTTCGAACTATCTGCCCGACAAGGAAGAAAGCGTCATCTACGAGATGCTGTCTTGGCGCCCGTCCGGTATGATCATCGCCGGGCTTGAGCATACCCCTGCAGCGCACGTCATGCTGGCCCGTGCCGGGATTCCGATTGTCGAAATCATGGACATCGACGGCGACCCGATCGACCATGCCGTCGGTATTTCTCACCGCCGGGCCGGACGACAGATGGCAGAAGCCATTGTAGCCGCAGGCTACCGCCGAATCGCCTTTCTGGGCACACAAATGCCGAATGACTTCAGGGCAAAGAAGCGACTGGAAGGGTTCGAAGAAACCCTCGGCAGGGCGGGACTAACACTGGTCGACCGCGAATTCTATTCCGGCGGGTCAGCGCTTCTGAAGGGTCGTGAAATGACTGCAGCTGTCCTTTCTCGGACCCCGGAAACCGATTTTCTCTATTATTCCAACGATATGATCGGTGCCGGCGGTCTACTTTACTGCCTTGATGAATCACTGGACGTCCCAAACAAGATAGGGCTTGCCGGCTTCAATGGGGTCGAGCTTCTGGATGGCTTGCCCTGCAAACTTGCCACCATGGACGCCTGCCGCCTGGAAATCGGACGCCGAGCTGCCGAAATCATCTCTGGGACGCCAGTCACAACGAAGGTTTCCGAGTTCACGCCAAAACTGCAGTTTGGTGACACAATTCGAACGAGGTAAGCCAAACGCAGGCCACGTCCTTGTCGAAATTCCGACGCTCTGCACTAATAGAGAGTCCAGGGATGGGTGCCAAACCAACCAAACCATACAACTTCACGCGAACCCTCTCGGACAGGACAGGAAAATAGAACAGCAACCCGGACATTGCATCAGAAAATCCAAGCACCTATAAACTAGCTCAAACCAGAGAATGTGAACGGAAGACATGGACGAATACTTGACATCAAGCATTTCCAACCCCGTTAAGCTGGTGATCTGGGACCTGGATGAAACTTTCTGGAAAGGGACGCTCTCCGAGGAAGGCATCGAACCCGTTGCACACAACATTGAAATTGTCCGGAATCTGGTTGATCGCGGCATTATGTGCTCAATTTGTTCGAAGAACAGCTTCGAGGACGCAAAAGCAAAACTCCACGAATTGGGCATTTGGGAAATGTTCGTCTTCCCTCATATCGACTGGACCCCCAAGGGCCAGGCTATCAATACAATGTTGGAGCGAATGGGATTGCGCGCCGAGAATACGCTATTCCTTGACGACAACCATATGAATCTTGAGGAAGCCACATTCTTTAATGATGGTATAATGTGCTTTGATGCAAAACAAGATTTCTCTGACCTTCTGGCGCACCCTCACCTAAAGGGGAAGAATGACGCAGAGCACTCCCGGCTTAAGCAATACAAGTTAATGGAGGGCAAATTCGACGAGATGAAATCGAGCGGTTTGTCCAACGAAAACTTTCTTCGCCAGTCCGAAATCAAGATACGAATCATTACCGACATAGACGACAAGATGGACCGCGTTCTGGAGTTACTAAATCGCACAAATCAGCTCAATTTCACAAAGGTTCGCGCCAATACTGATAAAGAGCGTGAAGATCTCGGAAACATTCTCAAGACTTCCGGCATGCACGCCGGGTTAATTCATGTAAAGGACCGCTACGGAGACTACGGAATTGTTGGCTTCTTTTGTGTCAGAACCAAATTCTCTGGAACAACCGTTCACCATTTTGCTTTCAGCTGCCGCACCTTGAACATGGGCGTTGAGCAGTGGGTCTGGCAGTATCTGAACAAACCAGAATTCAAGACAATCGGGCCGGTTTCCGGAAATCTCGATCCAGAAGCACAGGTCGACTGGATCACAGAGGTGTCAACATTTGACGCGACAGATGATGCCGAACAGAAACGCCTGGTCTTAGTTGGCGGGTGCGATCTGCTTCAAGTATCCTTCTACTGCGGCACAAACAGGGATGAATTCGTCAACAAGCCGGATGACCTTGGGCTTTTGGTTCGCTACGATGATGTCGGATTTTTCATAAATCCCCGGGACATGGAGTTGAAGCACTCTAAAGCACTCAAGAATTTCATGGGCTGGACTTATGAAGACATGAAGCAACTTGATCGAAGCCTTGGAGAGGCTGATCTCATACTGCTATCGCTTTATTTTTCAGTGCCCTCTGATAATCTGTTCACATTTGGCGGTAAGGAGTTTGGCGGCAAGTACTGGGGAACCGTGCCCCCGAGGCGCTTGAAGCAATTGATGAAGGACCCGGAAACAGCGTTGCGGTTTGCCAAAGAGATGCATCATCGTCGCCTGCCAATTGAAGATAGGCTTGACTTGACTTATCGGGCTTTCCAGTTTGCCTATTCCAAAAAAACCGATGGAGCTTGGATTCAAGTTTCAAGTGCAACGGTTGATTTGAAGGCCGCGAGTTCTTCGGCCATGGCTTCCTCGGGCGTTCTCCATCCGAGCGTTTTTCGGGGGCGCTGGTTCATCAGTCGCGCCACGTCGTTCAGTTCGGTC
>CAIXBE010000109.1 GCA_903917595.1 uncultured Rhodobacterales bacterium | reverse complement strand
GCGGGGTCCTGCGTCAGGGCGGGAAAATCCGCGGGCACGCCGATCAGCCCGGCGGCATGGGCAAGGCGGGCAAAGGCCCCGGACTGCGAGAAGAGGTAAAGGATGCCGATGGCCCCCACAACATGCGGCACGGTCAGGTTCAACTGGACAAGGAAGGACACAAGGCCGCGCCCGGGAAAGCTGCGACGGAGGAGAAGCGCCGCGCCAAGGGCAAGGATCGCCGCAGTCAGGGTCGAGGCCCCGGCGATCCACAGCGACAGCGCCAGCGACTTCAGAAACCCGGGCGAGGTCAGGATTGCCCGGTAGGCCGCAAGGTCCGGATCGGTCAGGCCCAGCGCCGGCATATAACGAAAGGACCGCAGCAGCGTCAGGCCAAGGCCGGTCAGGAAAAGCCCGCCCAGCACGATCAAGGCGGGCGCGAGCAGAAGAAAGATGCGGCGGCGGTCGGTCACGTCAGTCCCTTCGATGCCCGCGCCAGCTTGCGCGATGCGACCGGGCCGGGCAAGCGCCCTAGTTCCCGACGTCTGCCGCCCAGCCGGCCTCGATTGCAGTCAGCCAGTCGGCCTGCAGTTCCGGGAGTGCTGCTTTGGCAAGCTCGGACGCCGGGATGACCGACGGGTGCGCCTTGATCGCGGCGAAACCGGCCTGAACCTCGGCTGCGGTGCGACTGATCTCGATCGCGGGGGCGGCGCCCCAGACCTCGGTCTTGGCCTTTTCAAGCTGCGCTTCGCCAGAGAGCAGCAAGTTCTGCAGCACCAAAGCCGCCGCCTTGTTGGGCGAGTTGAACGGGACCAGCGTATAGTTGGTGTTGCCGATGGTGCCATCGGTCAGGCCAAAGCTGCGCACGGTATCGGGCCAGGTCCCGGCATCGACCGCAAGGCCGAACTGGGCCGGATCGTAGTTGAAGGTGAAGGCCACCTCGCCATTGGCGAACATGTCGTTCAACTGGGTGATCGTGGTCGGGTAGGTCGCCCCTTCGCGCCAGAGGAACGGCTCGATCTCGGTCAGGATCGCCCAGGTTTTCGCGGCTGTCGCGTCGAATTTCGCCTGATCAAAGGGCCCAAGCAGCGCCTGAGGCCCGCCCGCCGCATGGATGAACACATGCCGCACAAAGGCCGAGCCGGTGAAATCCGGCGGCGCGGGATAGGTGAAGCGGCCGGGATTGGCCTTGATCCACTCCAAAAGCGCCGCCATGTCGCGGGGCGGTTCGGGCGTCACGGCACTGTCATGGGCAAAGGCGAATTGGACGGTGTTCCACGGCACCTCGCAGCCGTCGACCGGCACGCCAAAGTCATTGGCGATGGCCGGATTGTCCCAGTTGACCAGCACATCGTTGGGCAAAAGGCCGGTATAGCCGCAGAACGCCAGATCGCCCTGCCGCATCGACCGGAAATTCTCGCCGTTGATCCAGATCAGGTCGACCGAGCCTGCGTCCATGATCCCGGCCTCACGCTCGGACAGGATCAGGTTGACGATTTCGGCCGCATCGGTGATCGGCACCCGGTTCAGCGTGATGTCATAATCGCGCTTGAGGACAGTGCCGATATGGTCGGAGGCATAGCGGTTGATCGTATCCGCGCCGCCCCACATGAACCAGTTGACGGTGCCGCCCCGGGCGTCTTCGGTGATCTCGTCCCAGGTCATCGCCTTCAGCGCCGTGTCTGCGGCGGTATCGGCCAGGGCGGTGGAGGACATCAGGAGTAGGACGGCAAGACTGCGCAACATGGGGAAGGCTCCGGTTGGATCATGGCGCCCTTGAACCCGATCCGGGGCGGGAATGCCAATCACATGGCCGTTGAGGAAATGTAATCAAGTGGCAGCCCGTAGGGGAGTCGAACCCCTCTTACCTGGTTGAAAACCAGGTGTCCTAACCGATAGACGAACGGGCCACTGGCGCGGTTCCTAAGGGGAGGCGGCGCGCGGTGCAAGGGGCAATCAGCCGTCGATGCGCGCGCCCATGATCGCGATGGCCTGCTGGTAGACGGTGGCGGCGTTCCATTCCTTGACGACGGCAAAGTTCGGCTCGCCTTCCTGATAGCCCTTGCCCGGCTTCCAGCCCTTTTGCGCAAGGTAGTTCGCGGTCGAGGCCATGGCATCGGCCAGATCGTAGAAGTCCACCGCCCCGTCACCGTTGCCGTCGACGCCGTAATTCATTGCGTTGCCGGGCAGGAACTGGGTATGGCCAAGCTCGCCATGTTTCGCGCCCAGCGTTTCCATCGAGATCGAGCCTTGATCGACCAGCAGCAGCGCGCCGATCAGATGCGGGCGGAAAAAGTCCGAGCGGCGGCAGTCATAGGTCAGGGTGGCGATGGCCGATACGACGTTGGTGTCGCCCATGAAGCCACCGAATGCGGTTTCCATGCCGTGGATCGCGATCAGGACCCCGGCGGGGACGCCATACTGCGCCTCAAGGCTGGCATAGAAATCAGGGTTCTTCGCCTTGCGGCTGCGGCCTTGGGAAATGATCGTCTCGGCGCCGCGCACTTCCAGGAACTTCTCCAGCGTGTATTTGAAGCTTTTCTGGTTGCGGTCTGCGCCGATGGTGACCTTGGAATAGGAGGTGCCCATAAGGGCCGCGATGCCGCGTTTGCCGACGCCTTCGGCCTTTGCTTCGGTGGCCATTTCGGATTTCCAGGCCTCGTAGGCCCCACCGGTGTCGCTGCAACTTGCGGCTTCGGTGATCAGCGGAAACAGGGTCAGCAGGGCAGGGGCAGCAAAGCGGAACATACGGATCACGGGTCACCTTCAGCAATAATGGACAGCGCACGGGGTTACCCGGCGGCAATGCGTCACTCACACCAGCCGAAGGGCCGGTGTCAAGGTGTGTTTTCCATGGGAAAAGTGGCAGCCCGTAGGGGAGTCGAACCCCTCTTACCTGGTTGAAAACCAGGTGTCCTAACCGATAGACGAACGGGCCACGCTTTCGGTGGGGCGGTGTCTAGAGCCAGTGCCGCCGTTCCGCAAGGGGAAAAATGCGCGAACGGGCGGTTCAGGCAGGTGCAGCATCGTCCAGCCGCAACTGCACCCGGGTCCGCCCGTTCCAGTGGTTCAACTCCAGCTTGCCCGCCAGATGAAAGCGGCGGTGGCCGGCGCTTTCCAAGGCGGGGCCAAGCGGGCTGTCAAAAGCGCCGAAAGCGATGGCGTCAAGACTGGGGCCACCGGCATCCGAGATCGACAGCTTGAGGTGGCTTTCGCCGATCCTCCGGGCGCTGACCGCGACATTGGCAAAGGCAAAGCGCGGGGCGGGGGCGGATGCGCCAAAGGGACCGGCGCTTTCGATTTCCTCGACAAGGGCGACGGTGGCGGCGGTGCTGGTCAGCAGGCTGTCGATTCGCAAGGCTTCGGGTCCGCCTGCGCCCGCGCCCTGACGGGCCAGAAGGTCGGCCAGGCGGGTCATGGCCGGCAGAAGTTGCGCGCGGGTCAGCGACAGGCCGGCGGCCATCTTGTGCCCGCCGCCCTTCTGGATCAGGCCTTCGGCGGCAATACGCTGGATCGCCGCGCCAAGATCGACCCCCGGCACCGACCGGGCCGAGCCTTTGCCCGCGTCGCCCTCGAACCCGATGACCACGGCGGGGCGGTTCGCGGCCTCTTTCAGCCGGGCCGCGACGATGCCGACCACGCCCGGGTGCCAGCCATCGGCGGCGGCCCAGACCAGCGGGGCGTCAAGGCCGCGCGCGTCAGCCTGGGCCATGGCATCTTCACGAACTGCTTCGGTGATCGCGCGGCGGTCGGTGTTCAATTGGTCCAGTTGGGCGGCGATGCGTGTCGCCTCAAGCATGTCTTCAGTGGCCAGCAGGCGCGCGCCAAGGTCGGCCTGTCCGATCCGCCCGCCAGCGTTGACCCTTGGGCCAAGCAGGAATCCCAGCGCATGGGACGTGGGCGCCTGATCCATCCGCGCGACATCGGCCAGCGCCCGCAGTCCGGGACGTTCGCGCCGGGCCATGACCTTCAAACCCTGCCGCACGAAGGCCCGGTTGACCCCCACCAACGGGGCTACATCGGCGACGGTGGCCAGCGCCACAAGATCAAGATAGCCCATCAGGTCGGGCACCGGATGGCCTGCGGCTTTCAGGCGGCGGTTGGCCTCGACCAGCACCAGAAACACCACCCCGGCAGCGCACAGATGGGCCAGCGCGCCGTCTTCGTCCTGCCGGTTCGGGTTCACCACGGCAAGGGCCGGGGGCAGGGTCTCGACCGCAAGGTGGTGGTCAAGGATGACGACATCCGCGCCTTTGGCGGCAGCGACGGGCTCATGGCTTAACGTGACGCAGTCGACGCAGATGATCAGGTCATGCGTTGCGGCAAGGGCGGCCATGGCGGGGACATTTGGCCCGTATCCCTCGTCGATGCGGTCGGGGATATAAAGCGTGGCGTTGATCTTGAAACCGCGCAGCCAGACCAGCAGCAGCGCCGCCGAGGACCCGCCGTCGACATCATAATCGGCGAAAATGGCGATGCGCTGCCGGTCTGCCACCGCCTTAAGCAGGCGGTCAGCGGCGGGGGCCATGTCGCGCAGCACCATCGGATCGGGCAAGAGGTCGCGCAAGTACGGGGCAAGATAGGCCTTGGCCGCATCGGGTGGCACGCCGCGATTGGCAAGGATGCGGCACAGGGGCAAGGGCAGCCGGGTCGTCTGCGCCATACCCTCGGCCAGCCGGTCCTGACCGACATCCGGGCCAACCCAGCGGCGGCCGGTCAGAGAGGTTTCGACATTCAGGAAAGCGGGGGCCAGGAAAGCAGGGGACAGGGTCATGGCCAAGGGGTGCCGCAAAGGGTGCCGCAATGCAAGGGCGGGATGCTTTAGAGCGGATCGCCCTCACTCTGATTCAGATTGGGGGCGATCCAAGACAGGCAAGCCGTTGGCTGAACGCTCTAGCGCACCAGCCGCCAGAACCGCCACATCAGGCTGGCCGCCGCACAGACCAGCCCCACGACCAGCCCCAGCCACAGGCCGACCCCGCCAAAGCCCAACGGAAAGGCCAGCACATAGCTGCAGGGGATGCCGATCAGCCAGTAGCTGACCGCCGCCAATCCCATCGGCACCTTAGTATCCTGCACACCTCGTAACAGGCCCAGCGCCATGACCTGCATGCCGTCCGCCAGTTGAAACAGTGCCGACACCGCCAAAAGGACAACGCCAATCGCCAGAATCTCGGCGCTTTCGGGTTTATTCAGGTCCAGAAACAGCGCGACGATCGGCCCCGGTACCGACAGGAACAGGATGACCGACGCCACCGCCACCCCGAACGAGATCACCAGCGCCACCCGTGCCGCCCGCCGCAGCGCCCGCCGGTCGCCTTGACCCTCGAACCGCGCAACCCGGATCGTCGCGGCGCTGGAGATACCGACATGCATCATGAACGTCAGCGCCGTCACCTCAAGCGCGATACCATGGGCGGCCAGTTGCACCGTGCCGATCCAACCCATCATCAGGGCCGATGCCTGAAACATCCCGCCCTCAGCCAGACCGGTCAGGCCGATCGGCACGCCCAGCCGCCAGACCTGGCCCATCGCATGCCAGTCCGGCCGCCAGAAACGCTGGAACAGGTGGAACCGCTTCAGGTCGGGCACCAGACCGGCATACAGCACCAGCACCACCAACGACAGGATCTGGACCAGAACCGTGGCCACAGCCGAGCCTTGGGCCCCCATTTCGGGAAAGCCCCAGTTGCCGAAGACCAGCGCCCAGTTGACCACGATGTTCAGGCCGACCGCAGCCAGCGTCACCCAAAGCACCATTTGCGTTCGGTGCAGCGCCGCAAGATAGCTTTGCAGCACGGTCACCGCCAGCGCCGGCACCATCCCGAAACCGGCCACCCGCATGTAATCCTGCGCGATGGCCGACACTTCGGGGTTTTGCCCCAGTGCCAGCAGGATCGGCCCCGACCACCAGAAGATCGGCAGGACCAGAACTCCATAGGCAGCCGACAACCAAAGTCCCATCCGCGTGTCGCGGCGCACCTGGGTCTCGTCGCCCCGGCCAAGGGCTGCGGCCACCATCGGCATCACCGCCTTGGCAAATCCCGCGCCGACGACATAAACGATGAAAAACGACGAGGCGCCCAGCACGACCGCCGCCAGCGAAACCACCCCATACCAGCCCATGATGACTGTATCGGTCACATGCAGCGCCATCTGCGCCAGCGACGAGCCGATAAGGGGAAGGCCCAGAACAAGGGTCTCCCTTGCATGGGTGGACGTGGACATTTGTTGCGTCATATGGATGGCTTACGCCTGCGGCGCGGATTTCGCAAGCCGCGCGCCGTGCCGCGTCACAGGCTTTGCAGCAACAGCCCGCCCGCGGCAAAGGCAATCAGCGCACCCACGGTCAGTTCGACGAGGGGCAACGCCCGCGCCACCCGGCCGCCTCCCAGTCCGGCAAAGGCGCCCTCGCGCGCCCAGACGGCCAGCAGGGCTGTCGCCATGGTGACCAGCGCCGTGCCAAGACCCATCACGAAGGCCCCAACAACCCCGGCCAGGGCGATCCCCAACTGCCAGGTCAGGATCAGCACGAACAGCGCCCCCGAACAGGGCCGCATCGCTATGCCCGCGATCAGGACGGCGGCGTCACGCCAGCCGGAGACCTTTTCGACCTCGTCCAAAGTCGGGCTGTGCGCGTGGTTGCACTCCGGGCCGTGGACGTGGTCATGCCCGTGACTGTGCCAGTGGTGATCACGGGCGTGGTGATCATGCCTGTGCCCATGGTGGTCCTGCGCCCGCGCCTGCTTGGCGATCTGCCGCCGCAGCCCCCTTGCCCCGCGCCAGACCAGCCACAGCCCCAGACCTGCGATCATCGCGTGGCCAATGGGGGTTACCCAGCGTTCCGCCGTGCCCTCGACCGCCGTCCGGGTCAGCCCCAGCACGGCGACCAGCCCGTAGACCAGCGCCACCGCCACCGCAGCTTGTGCCAGGCTGGAGGCAAGGGCCAGACCCGCCAGCCGCCCCACCGGCACCCGCCGCGCGACGCCATAGCCGCCGATCACCAACTTGCCATGCCCCGGCCCTGCCGCATGCAACACGCCATAGCCGAAACACACCGCCCAGAAGGCGGTCAGCGCCCCCGCCTCGCCCCCGCGCAGGGCGCGGATTGCCCCGGCCATCCGGTCTTGCGAGGCCCGCTGCGCCGATTGCAGCACCGCCGCCACCCCATCCAGCGCCCCGGTCAGCCACAAAAGCCCGACCATTAGAACAAGCAGCAGGCTGCCAATGGAAATCGCGCGAAAGATCAGGGAGCGGGACATGTCACCCGCACCTCTTCGGCATAGGCGGCACCGATGGCCGGAAATTCGGCCTCAAGGTCGATGTCGGGGGTGAATTCGGCCAGCGCCGCCTGAAGTTCCGCCGCCGCCTGATCCAGATCGGGCACAAAGACCTGCGCCGAACAGCCCACCCCGCCGGTCACCACCGGATCATAGGGGATCGCATAGGCAACGTAATAGCCGGGGTCATAAAGCTGCACGATCAACGGCAGATCGCCCAAAGGCACAGGGGCGTCAAAGCTGCGAAGATGGGTCGTCGTGACGCGGTCATCGGCATAGGTCGCGGTCCAGTCCATCGGGCGCGACAGGGGCAAGGCCGCGTCGCCCAAAAGCGCATAGGTGTCGCCGGGAAAGCCTTCGTCCCAGCCCATGTCAAAGCCCGACAGCGCCGCCTCCTCCTCGGTGGTCAGTTTGCCGTCCCAGTCGACATCCATGCCCCGGTCGCTGACGACATAAAGCGAGTAAAGATTGTCGTAGACCCAGAAGATGCGGACCGCCGTCGCCTCGTTGGCGTCGTTCAGGATCACCTCGACCTTCGCGTCGATCCAGGCATGCGGATGGGCAAGAGCAGGCGCAGGCAGAACCGCGACTGCCGCCCATACCATGATCGTGCTGCACTTTCCGGGCAATTCGCGCTCCTTGCATGCGCCACGTCTCGCATGAAAAACACCGCCGGAACCTATTGGTTCCGGGCGCATTTCACAAGCAGCAACAGCCAACGCGGCCTTTCGCGGCCTTTCCGCGCAAGACCGATTGATCGACCGGCGTGCCCTTACCTCGGAACCGGCAGATCGTCCTCATCGTCCGGCGGAGTCGGCTTTGCCGCTTTCTCGCCGGTGCCTTTTAGGACGGCCTCGTCTGAATAGCCATTTCCGCCTGGGTGGGTTCCCGGGCCGGAAAACGCACAACCCGAAACTGCCAGCACCAGAACCGATCCCATCGTCAACGCGAAGACCCGCTCCATTTCGTTCTTAATCATCTTCACACCCCTTTCACGTGCGCCCCAAGGCATCAACGTGCCTCCGCACCGACGATCATCTGGGGCATCTGGACCGGCTGTGTAAATCCGGCGCCGCTCGGATTGCAGGTCAGGATATCCCTAGCCCCGCTGCATCGCCGGATGGGTGGCCGCGTCATAGATGCTCGCGTCATCACCCAGGATCTGCGCCGCGCGACCGACGATCAGCGGATCGGGAATGCCCACCGCATCGGCGTCCTTGTTGGGATAGTCCAGCGTCTGCAGAAAATGCCGCATGCAGTTCAGCCGGGCGCGTTTCTTGTCGTTCGACTTGACGATGGCCCAAGGCGCATCGGCGGTGTCTGTGTAGAAAAACATTGCCTCTTTCGCTTCGGTATAGTCATCCCACCGGTCAAGGCTTGCCTTGTCGATCGGCGACAGTTTCCACATCTTCAAGGGATCGGTTTCCCGCGCAGCGAACCTTGCGCGCTGTTCCTCACGCGTGACGCTGAACCAGTATTTGTGCAGCCGAATGCCGGACCGGACCAGCATCCGCTCCAGTTCCGGCGCTTGCCGCATGAACTCCAAGTATTCCGAGGGCGTGCAAAAGCCCATCACCCGCTCCACTCCTGCACGGTTGTACCAAGAGCGGTCGTAGAACACCATTTCCCCGGCGGTCGGCAGATGCGCGATATAGCGTTGAAAGAACCACTGGCCCTTTTCGACATCCGACGGCTTGGTCAGCGCGCAAATCCGGGCATAACGGGGGTTCAGATGTTCCATGAACCGCTTGATCGTGCCGCCCTTTCCGGCCGCGTCGCGCCCCTCCATCAGGATCACGAACTTCTGCCCGGTTTCCTGCGCCCAGATCTGGACCTTCAGCAACTCGGCCTGAAGCTTGGCCTTTTCGGTCTCATAGGCGACCCGGCCCAAAAGCCGCGCGTAAGGATAGCGCCCGGAGTCAAAGGCTTGCCGCAGGGGGCTTTCCGGGGCGGGCGGGGGTGGAACCGCAAGAACTGGGGTTGCCTCCGGGCCGGGTATCAGATCGGTTGAAAGGTCTTCCATGCACACACCCCTGCAAGTCTGTCCCGAAAACGCAGCATGCCCGTTACATTCTGGCCTTGATTCCGATCAAATACGGCACCGGACAGCCCCTTTTTCTTTCGCCGCGCTGCGCATAGGCTTG
>CAIXBE010000108.1 GCA_903917595.1 uncultured Rhodobacterales bacterium | reverse complement strand
GTGAACTACAAGATCCCCCTCCTTTACCCTTACATGGAAGTCCAGCGCTTCAAGCCTCACCCGATGCTTGCCGAACTCCTCGAGGGCGGGAACCGGGTGGCCTCCGGCGCGCGAGCGTTTTCAGAGGGTGGCTGGCAGTCGATCCCGAAGATGGTGGCTCCGGGCGTGGCCCTTCTGGGTTGCTCGGCGGGTCTGGTGAACGTGCCGCGGATCAAGGGCAATCACAACGCGATGCTGTCGGGGATTGCCGCGGCAGAAGCGGCCCATGCAGCGATCAAAGCGGGCCGTCAAGGCGACGAACTTGCTGGCTATGAGGCAGCGGTCCGCAGCGGGCCTATTGCGAAAGACCTGAAAAAGGTCCGCAACGTCAAACCCTTGTGGTCGCGCTATGGCCTGCTGGCCAGCCTGATGGGTGGCGGGGTCGACATGTGGCTGAACACGGTCGGGCTGACCGCCTTTGGCACTTTGCGCCACAAGATGTCGGATGCGGCGGCGACCGGGCTGGCCAAGGATCACAAGGTCATCGACTACCCCCGGCCCGACGGCAAGCTGTCCTTTGACCGGCTGACCAACGTCGCTTTCAGCTTTACCAACCATGACGAGGCGCAGCCCGCGCATCTGGTGCTGAAGGACCCGCGGGTCCCCATCGGGGTCAATCTTCCTCAATACGCCGAACCGGCCCAGCGTTATTGCCCGGCGGGCGTCTACGAGGTGCTTGGCGAAGGCGCGGATGCAAGCTTCCGGATCAACTTTCAGAATTGCGTCCATTGCAAGACCTGCGACATCAAGGACCCGTCGCAGAACATCACTTGGACCACACCGATGGGCGGTGGCGGGCCGAACTATCCCAACATGTGACCGGATGGGCACCCCGGACTCACGAAAGCTTGTGCGAATTGCAGGGGCCCGGCCGCAAGGTCGGGCCCGCCTGCATTGCGCGGCCTTGACGGTCGGGCTACCCTTGTCTCAACCCGTAAGGAGTGGCCGATGCCCAACGTTCTTTTCCGCACCCTGACCCCCCTGATGCTGGCAGCGGTGCTGGCAGCACCTCTTCGGGCCGAGGTCGAGGTAAAGGTCGATACCGGTGCCTACCTTGCGGCGCGGATTGCGGAAGCGCAGAACGACTTTCGGTCGGCAGCGGAATGGTATTCCCGGGCCATCGAGTCGGACACCAGCAACCCCCAGCTTCTTGAAGGGGCGGCTCTGGCCGAAATGGCCATCGGTGACTTCGCGGTCGCAGCCGAATCCGCGGGCCATTTGAAAGGCCTGAACGGCCCGCCGAACCAGCTTGCGGAATTCGCGCTTCTGGCAACCGAAACCGAGCGTGAGGATTACGCGGCCCTTCTTTCTGCCGCCGAAGCCGGGCGCGATGTCGGCGTTCTGGCGAATGCACTGGTCACCGCCTGGGCCAAGCTTGGCGAAGGCCGCATATCCGAAGCGTTGGAAGCGTTTGACGCCCTGGCAGCAACCAAAGGGCTTGAAGCTTTTGGCCTGTACCACAAGGCGCTGGCCATGGCGTCGGTCGGCGATTTCGAAGGGGCGGACGAAATCCTGTCCGGTCGCGCTGCCGGGCCGATCTTCGTGATGCGGCGCGGGATTTTTGCCCATGCCCAGATCCTTAGCCAACTTGAACGCAACCCCGATGCGCTTGCCCTGCTGGACCGGTCCTTCGGCATCGGGCCCGATCCGGTGGTCGATGCGCTGCGGCTTCGGCTGCAGGCGGGTGAGCCGGTTCCCTTTGACACCGTCAAGACCGCCCGCGATGGCATAGCCGAGACATTCTTCAGCCTCGCCACCGCCCTCAATGGCGAGGCCGATCCGGTCTACACGCTGCTGCATCTGCGGGTGGCCAGCTACCTGCGGCCTGACCATGCTGATGCCCGACTGCTTATGGCGGATGTGTTGGCCTCACTGAATCAGCACGAGCTTGCGGTCGAGACCTATGCCTCGTTTGCGCCGGAAGACCCCAACCACGTCAACGCTGAAATCGGCCGCGCCGAGTCGCTTTCCTCGCAAGGCAAGACCGACGCGGCAATCGAGGCGCTGCAGGGACTTGCGCGGCAGTATGGCGATCTGGTGATCGTGCAATTCGCGCTGGGCGACATGTTGCGCAACAATGACCGGTTCGATGAAGCCGAAATCGCCTATACCGCCGCCATCGATCTGCGCGGCGCAGAAAGCCCGGAAGACTGGGTGCTGTATTTCTATCGCGGCATCTGTCACGAACAGTCCAAGGACTGGGCCCCCGCCGAAGCCGATTTCCGCAAGGCGCTGGACCTGAACCCGACCCAGCCGCAGGTTCTGAATTACCTTGGTTACGGGCTGATCGACCGGGGCGAAAAGCTGGATGAAGCACTGGGTATGATCGAAAAAGCCGTCGCTGGCGATCCGCAGCAGGGCTATATAATCGACAGTCTGGCCTGGGCTTTCTTCAAGCTGGGCCGCTACGACGAAGCGCTGGAGCCGATGGAGCGGGCCTCGCTTCTGGAACCGGTCGATCCCTTGGTGACCGACCATCTGGGGGATGTCTACTGGATGGTCGGCCGCAAGCTTGAGGCGCAGTTCCAGTGGCGCCGGGCCTTGTCGTTCTCGCCGACGGAAAAGGACGCGATCCGCATTCAGCGCAAGCTGGATGTCGGGCTGGACGTGGTGATGACGGAAGAAACCGCCGGGGCTGCCGGGAATGGCGACTGACACGGACACCGAATTCGCTCCGGCCAAGCTGAATCTGTGCCTGCACATCACTGGACGCCGCGCAGACGGCTATCATCTGCTGGACAGTCTGGTGGTGTTTGTCGGGGTGGGGGATCGGGTTACCGTTGCGCCCGCTTTGGGTCTTTCTCTGAAACTCACCGGGCCGGAAGCCTTTGGGCTTGATGGTGGCGAAGACAATCTGGTCCTGCGGGCGGCCCATGTCATGGGGGCCGGGGATGTCGCACTGACCCTCGACAAGCAGCTGCCGGTGGCCTCAGGGATCGGCGGCGGTTCCGCAGATGCCGCCGCAACTTTGCGCGCGCTTGCAAAGATGACCGGGCGTCCTCTCCCGGACGCGGCGGCGCTGCTTGGCCTTGGGGCCGACGTGCCGGTGTGCCTTGCCGGACGCCCCATGCGGATGCGGGGCGTGGGCGAGGATCTGCAGCCATTGCCGCCATTGCCGCCGTTCTGGCTGGTGCTGGTCAATCCGCGCGTGCCGGTGCCAACACCGCAGGTCTTTGCGGCCCTCAGCCAGCGCCAGAACGCGCCGGTTCCCGACCTGCCCCTTGACGCGCTGGGGTCCGCCCCGGCGCTGGCGGCATGGCTGACCGATCAGACGCGCAATGACCTCGTGACCCCGGCCCTTCAGATCGCGCCGGTTCTGTCGAGGGTGCAAGCGGCCCTGGCCAGTATTCCCGGTTGCCTTCTGGCGCGGATGTCAGGCTCGGGTGGCACCCATTTCGGCCTCTTTGCCAGCGAAGCAGATGCAGTCGCCGCTGGCAGAAACCTTCGCGCAGCGCACCCGGACTGGTGGGTCGCCAATGGACACCAGCCGCAAAAATCCCCCTCCACTCCTGCTCGGTTCAATGCCTAAGAAACGGTAAACGGAATTTCACAACGCGTTGAAATCATTAAACTGGATCCTTTTGTCCACTGTGGACACCAATCAAAAATAGCTCCTCACCAGCGCGCCCGAAATCAGCGCCCAGCCGTCCGCCACCACAAAAAACACCAGCTTGAACGGCAGCGAAACCACGGCTGGCGGCACCATCATCATGCCCATCGACATCAGGATCGCCGCCACGACAAGGTCGATGATCAGGAAGGGCAGGAAGATCATGAAGCCGATCTCGAACGCCCGCTGAATCTCCGACAGCAGGAACGACGGCACCAGCAGCGACAGCGGTGCATCAGTCGGGGCGACGGGCGTTGTCGGGCGCAGGTCCTGCAGGGTCAGGAAAGTTTCGGGATCGACGCGGTCGGCCATGAACAGCCGGAATGGGGCGATTGCCGCCTCCAACGCGGGGGCGACCTCCATCTGCCCGGTGGTCAGCGGCTCGATCCCCTTGATCCAGGCCTCGGTGAAGACAGGGTCCATCACGAACCAGGTCAGGAACAGCGACAGGCTGATGATCAACATATTGGGCGGAGCCTGCTGCAACCCGATAGCCTGCCGCAGGATCGACAGGACCGTGACGATGAAGGGAAAGCAGGTCACCATCACCGCCAGCCCCGGCACGATGCTGAGGACGGTCACCAGCAGCAAAAGCTGAACCGACCGCAGCGACAGGGAATCTCCTCCACCAAAGTCGATGGACATTTCCTGCGCCAACGCGGGACCGGTCGCGAGGACAAGCACCAGCGTGAGAAGGGGAACCGATCGGATCACAGCCCACCGCGAAGATTGGCGACCTCGGTCAGCCTGACCGCCAGTTGACCGGCGTTTTCGCCCTCAAGCTCGGTCAGCTCGCCCCGGGCGATCAGACGGTCGCCGACATAAAGCTCGACCGGGTCATCTACCCGCCGGTCAAGCTGTAGGACAGCGTCTTTCGACATCCGCAAAAGGTCGCGGACGAGAGGCCGCGCGCGGCCGACCGAGATCGTCACCTCGATCGGCACTTGCGAGAAGGGGTTGGAGTCGGAAATGTCTTCCATGGCGTGGCTTCCTAACTGGACAGATTGAAGAAGGCCCGGACCGCCGCCGAAATATCGGCGGTGACCCGGTCAAGGTCGACCTTGGCCTCAGCGGTGCCAAAGCGGATGTAGACCTGCCCTTCCGAAAGCGAGGGTTCTTCCTCGATCACCATTGGCAAGCCGGTTGCCCGCGTCACCAGATCCTCGACCTGCGAGCGGACAGCCGGGTTCAGAACCAGGGTCATCGGCGCGTCCGACATCTCGTCGGCGATGGGGGTCAACGCTTCAAGAACGGTCGGGGCAAGGGCCTCATGTGCGACCTTGGGCAAAAGCCGGTTGATCATTTCCAGCATCAGGGGCCTGATCGCCTGCAGGACATGGCTGCGCGCATCCTGAAAGGTAAAGGACAGGCATTGCAGATTGCGCGCGAGGTCAGCACTTATCCGGCTTTGGTCGCCCTGCTGGGCCGCTGCCGCATCATCCCAACCTGCGGAATAGCCTTGCTCAAAGGCGGCAACCTTGGCCTCTTCGGCCGCCGTGGCTTCGACCAGCGGCAGGGGTGAGCCATCGGCGGCTTGCGAGGTATCGAACACCTCAAGGCGCAGGGCACGCATCACGCTGGCTCCTCTTCATGTTCCATCCAGCCGCGCAGGATTTCGATGGATTCGGTCTGGCGCTGCTCGATCAGGCGGCGCAGCCGGGTGGCGGGATCAAGTTCGCCCTCTTCGCCCGCATCAAGCCGGGCCATGCTTGCGGTGCCCGGGATTGAAAAGCCGGTTTCGACCTCACCGTCCAGCGCGGCGGCGGCAAAGGTGGTGCCAGACGGCAAGGCGAGGATCGGGCCAGGGGCTGCTAGGGCTGCGCGCGCTTTTGCCGAGGTCAGGATCGGCCGCAGCACGAAAAGTCCCAACACAAGGGCGACCAGTGCAAGGACGGCTGTCTGCACCAGCGACATGATGTCCATCGGCCCCATCTGTGGAAGAAGCCCTGACGTCGCCTCGGTGCCCAAGGGCAAGGGAACCTCTTGAAACTCAAGCGACTTCAGGGTCAGAACATCCCCCCGCGCCTCATCCAGGCCGACGGCGGCCGCAACAAGCTCGCGCAGGGTGGAAAGCTCCTCATCCGGGCGGGCAGTCCAGGTGCGGGTCCCGTCCGTGGCCGTGCTGACCACCCCGTCGACCATAACTGCAACCGTCATC
>CAIXBE010000107.1 GCA_903917595.1 uncultured Rhodobacterales bacterium | reverse complement strand
GAACCCCGAAGTGCGGGCGATCTATGAAAATCTTTGGGGCGTAACCATCGACCCGGAGCCCGGACTGCGCATCCCGAACATGCTGGACGCTGCCGTCGAGGGCACGTTCAAGGGCCTGTATTGCCAGGGTGAGGATATCCTTCAGTCGGACCCCGACACCCATCACGTCGCCGCCGGTCTGGCTGCGATGGAATGTGTGATCGTCCACGACCTGTTCCTGAACGAGACCGCGAATTACGCCCACGTCTTCTTCCCCGGCTCAAGCTTCCTGGAAAAGGACGGAACGTTTACAAACGCGGAACGCCGGATCAACATGGTCCGCAAGGTGATGGCCCCAAAGCAGGGTTATGCTGACTGGGAGGTGACCCAGCTGTTTGCCAATGCGATGCTCAAGGACTCTGGGGTCGCGACCTGGACTTACACGCATCCCAGCCAGATCATGGACGAAATCGCCATGACCACGCCGTCTTTCGCGGGCGTGACCTATGAGAAGATCGAGACGATGGGGTCCATCCAGTGGCCCTGCAACGACAAGGCGCCGGAAGGCACGCCGCTGATGCACATCGACGGCTTCGTGCGCGGCAAGGGCAAGTTCATCCGCACCGAATATGTGGCGACGGATGAGAAGACCGGCCCGCGCTTCCCGCTTCTCCTCACCACCGGGCGCATCCTGTCGCAGTACAACGTCGGCGCGCAGACCCGGCGAACGGAAAACGTGGTCTGGCACGATGAGGATGTGCTGGAGATCAACCCGCATGACGCCGAAAATCGCGGCATCAATGAGGGTGACTGGGTCCGTCTGGCCAGCCGGTCGGGGGATACGACCCTGCGGGCGACGCTGACCGACCGGGTTGCGGCGGGGGTGGTCTATACGACCTTCCACCACCCGGACACGCAGGCCAACGTGATCACCACCGACTTCAGCGACTGGGCGACGAACTGCCCGGAATACAAGGTGACGGCGGTGCAGATCAGCCCCTCCAACGGCCCGTCGGAATGGCAAGAGGAATACGCAGCCCAAGCCGCCTTGTCGCGCCGGATTCTGGCGGCGGAATGAAGGGCGCGCGGGTCACCCCCCGGCTTGCATTCGGCCCCTCGGTGACACCGGGTGACCGGGTCTTGCCCGAAGAGGTGGCGGTTGCGCTGTCGTTCAACGGCACGACGCAGGCAGTGATGATGGCCTCTCCGGGGGACCTTGTCGACTTTGGCTATGGCTTTGCGCTAACCGAAGGCATCGCCGGGCAGGATAGTATCCTGTCGGTCGAGGTGGAACCCCTGCCGCGCGGACATGACGTGCAGGTCTGGCTGAAGCCGGAGGCCGAGGCGCGGCTTGCCACCCGCCGCCGCACGATGGCGGGGCCAGTCGGATGCGGGCTGTGTGGCATCGACAGCGTCGAGCAAGCCCTGCGGGACATGCCGATTGTTGCCCCGTCAGCTTTCCGTATATCGCCGTCGCAGGTGATGGCGGCCGTCGGCGCCTTGCCAGCCGAGCAGCGGTTGCACGACGCCACCCGCGCCGCGCATTGCGCAGCGTTCTGGCAGGCGGGCCGGATCGTTCTGGCGCGTGAAGATGTCGGGCGGCACAACGCCCTGGACAAGCTGGTCGGCGCGATTGCGCGCGGCGGCCTTTCGCCCGATGGGGCCGTGGTGCTGACCTGTCGCGTGTCGACCGACATGGTGCAAAAGGTCGCCATGCTGGGCGCACCGATGATCATCGCGGTATCCGCTCCGACCGTTGAGGCTGTGGAACTGGCCGAGGCGGCGGGTATCACCCTTATCGCCCTTGCCCGGCCCGACCGGTTCGAGGTTTTTTCCCATTCAGACCGTTTGACGGAGGACAGCCATGTCGGCTGACAAGATTACCCGCATGGCGAACGACATCGCCAAATTCATGGAATCAAAACCCCATGCCGAGGGTGTGGCCCTGCTTGCGTCGCACATCAACGACTTCTGGGAGCCCCGGATGCGACGGCAGTTGTTCGCTATCCTTGACCAGGGCGGCGAGGGGTTGCGCCCGCTGGTTCTGGACGCCGCCGCTGCGATCCGCCGCCCGGCCGCCGAACCTGCGGTCTGACAACCTACTCTTTCAGCACGGCCTCAAGACTGGCACCATAGCTGCTTTTGGCAAAGACTTTCGCCCGTTCGGCAAGTCTCGCGCGGTCGATCCAGCCCTGACGAAAGGCGATCTCGTCCGGTGATCCGACCTGCATCCCTTGCCGGTCCTGCAGCGTGCGCACGAAATTCCCGGCGTCCAGAAGACTGCCGGGTGTGCCGGTATCGAGCCAGGCAAAGCCCCGCCCCATGCGTTCAACCTGCAGCGTGCCTTCGGCGCGGTAACGCTCCAGAAGGTCGACGATTTCCAGCTCACCCCGGGCCGAGGGTTTGACCGACGCCGCCAATTCGGGCGCACGGCCGTCAAGGAAATACAAGCCGGTGATTGCAAAGCTGGACGGCGCAACCTTCGGCTTCTCGACGATCGATGTCACCCGACCATCCGCGTCAAAGGCCGCCACGCCATAACGCTCGGGGTCCGCGACGTGGTAGCCAAAGACCGAGCCGCCGGTATCCTGCGCATCGGCGCGGGCAAGGATTTCGGGTAGGCCGTGGCCAAAGAAGATGTTGTCGCCAAGGACCATAGCCGAAGGCGCGCCCGCAAGGAAATCGCGGGCCAGAAGATAGGCCTGCGCCAACCCTTCGGGCTTTTCCTGTATGATCCAGGTAAAGCTGATTCCCCATTGGCTGCCGTCCCCCAGCAGTCGTTGAAATTGTGACTGATCCTCGGGCGTGGTAATGATCGCAATCTCGCGCAGGCCGGCCAGCATCAGGACCGAGATCGGATAATAGACCATCGGCTTGTCATAGATCGGCAGCAGTTGTTTTGACGTGCCAAGCGTGATCGGCCACAGTCTTGATCCGGTGCCTCCAGCCAGCAGAATTCCTTTGCGGTTCATGCACGTTGCTCCTTCATGATGTCAGTCAGCCCTGCTTGCCATTCGGGTCGCTTGATGCCGAAAGCCGCCTCGAACGCGGAACAGTCAAGACGGGAGTTCAGTGGGCGTTGTGCGGGGGTTGGGTAAGCGGAGGTCGGGATATCTTCGATCCGACAGGGAAGATCGGCCATTTGCATGATCTTGCGGGCGAACTCGGCCCAACTGGTGTCTGGCGTGCCTGCAAAGTGGTGAGTTCCGCCCATCGCACCCGCGCACAGGGCATCGGCGGCGATGACCAGTGCCTCAGCGATTGCGCTGGCGGGTGTAGGGCCGCCGATCTGATCGGCGACAACATTCAGACTTTCACGCTCGCGCCCTAACCTTAACATTGTCTTCACAAAATTCGCACCATGCGCCGACACGACCCAGCTTGTCCGCAAGATCAGGTGGCTGCCGCCAGCGGCGCGGACACCGATTTCCCCGGTCAGTTTCGACCGCCCATAGGCGTTGACCGGGGCAGTCGGGTGGTCAGGGCGAAAGGGCAGGTTGCCCGCACCGTCAAAGACATAGTCGGTCGAGACATGCAGGAACGGCACACCCTTGGCCGCAGCGGCGTGGGCCATGGCTGTCGGGGCATCGCCATTCACCAGGGTCGCGGTGGCCTCGTCCGTCTCAGCCTTGTCCACGGCAGTCCAGGCTGCGGCATTGATCACGGCATCCGCGTCGAAACCTGCAATCGCAGCAGCACAAGCGGCAGGGTCCATCAAGTCAGCTTCATCCCGCCCCAGAAAACGAGCAGCAGGCACAAGTCGCTGCAGTTCGCGCGCGACCTGTCCGGTTTTACCAAAGACAAGAAGCATCATTTGCCGGTCAGCCGATACACAAGAATCCCCAAATACTCCTTCATCCCCAGATTGACCCCCTGCAGGTTGCCGTCAAGCCGCCAGATACCCCGCCCGTCCGCCAGATTGCCCGACCGGAAATCGACCGGCCATGCCACGATCCCCTCCCATCCCTGCCGCACAAAGGTTTCATGCGCGCGCGGCATGTGGAAGGCCGAGGTGACAAGCACCCAGACCTCGCCCGGTTTCGGTTGCATCAGATCCCGCGTGAGGCTGGCGTTTTCGGCGGTATTGCGTGAGGCTTGCTCCAACACGATCCGGTCCGGCGCGATACCAAGCCCCAGCCAAAGGCTTCGCACCATTTCCGACGGGTCAGTCGTCACCTCGTCCCGGCCCACCCGGGCCGAGCCGCCGGTAAAGACCAGCCGCGCCTGCGGAAAGCGCATCGCAAGCATGGCACCTTCGACCAACCGCTCGCCTGCGTCATTGACCTGCACGCCGCCCCAGTTGCGATAGGCCCCTGTCTCCTCTGCCCCACCCAGAACGATGATCCCGTCCACGCGGGACAAGTCGGGTTGGGCGGGGAATGTTCCCTCCAGCGGGCGCAACAGCAGGTCGCCCAGCGGAAAAACCGTCAGCGCCAACGTGCCGGTGAATAGCACGGTCAGGGCCACCCCGGCCAACCTGCGCCGTCCGCGCCAAAGCCCGATAAGCGCCAGAACCATCAGAACCAGCGCCCAGCTCTCCAGACGCGCTGCCATGCCGACGGTTTTGGAGGCGATGAAGAACAGCGTCTCCATCAGGTCACCTGCGCTGGCCGGTGGCGGGTCAGCCACAAGATAAGTGCGACCGCCCAGACGACAAGCTCAGCAGCAAAGGTCCAGTGCAGAACGAACGAGATGATCCAGTGGCTATAGTCGGCGGGCACGGTGACCAGCGCGAAAAGGTGGTCCGAGAAGGGCGCGCCCCAAAGTATTCCGCCGCTGATCGTATCCAGAAGCAAATGCATCAGAATGGCCGCAAAGAAGACAAGGGCCGCGCCCAGGCGACCGAAGCGCCAGGCCAGGGGCAGGGCAACGGCGGCGGCGACAATCCAGAAGGCGGGGACATGCACCCAGTAGCGATGATGATGGATCGCGCCGTTGTCGACCAGGTGAAACCAGATCATGTCAAGATCGGGGACCACCGCGCCCACCAGCGCGACGGGCATTGCATGGGCGATGGTCTTTGGCAGAAGACGCCCAAGCACATACCCCGATGGCAGATGTGCCGTCAGCATCAGCCGTTCCCTAATCTCGTCCCGACACCCTGCCGGTCCAGCAGCGGCTGCCACCAGTCCGCGTTGTCCAGATACCAGCGGACGGTGCGGCGCAGGCCTTCCTCGACCGTCACACTTGGCCGCCAGCCCAATTCGTCGCGGATGCGGGTGGGGTCGATGGCATAGCGGGCGTCATGGCCGGGGCGGTCGGTGACAAAGGTGATCTGGTCGGCGTAGGGGGTCGCCTTGGGGGCCATCTCGTCCAGCAAAGCGCAAATGGTGCGGACAAGGTCGATGTTTCGGCGCTCATTCTCGCCGCCGATGTTGTAGCTGCGACCGACAGCGCCCTTTTGCAGGACCAAAAGCAGGGCATCGGCGTGATCTTCGACATACAGCCAGTCGCGGATGTTTTCGCCTTTGCCATAGACCGGGATCGGACGCCCCTGCAGCGCGTTCAGGATGGCGACCGGGATCAGCTTTTCGGGAAAGTGGTAGGGGCCGTAATTGTTCGAGCAGTTGGTCAGGACAACAGGCAGGCCATAGGTCTCGGCCCAGGCGCGCACCAGATGGTCAGACGCGGCTTTCGAGGCGGAATAGGGGCTGCGGGGATCATAGGGGGTTTCTTCGGTGAACTGACCCTCAGGTCCAAGCGAGCCGAACACCTCATCGGTCGAGATATGGTGGAACCGGAACCCGACGGGCTTACCTTTTGCCGTCCAATAGGCGCGGGCGGCCTCCAGCAGGTTGAACGTGCCGGTGATGTTGGTCTGGATGAAATCGGCTGGCCCGTCGATCGACCGGTCGACATGGCTTTCGGCGGCAAGGTGCATCACGGCATCCGGGCGGTGCAGTGCCAGAACCCGGTCCAGCGCCGCCCGGTCGCGGATATCGGCATGCTCGAAACGGTAAAGGTTGGACCCCGCGACCGATGCCACATTAGCGGCATTCGCGGCATAGGTCATGGCGTCAAGGTTGACCACCTCATGCCCGCGCGCTATGGCCAGCCGGACGACCGCCGACCCGATGAAGCCTGCACCTCCGGTGACCAGCAGTTTCATGGGTCATCCTCCCAGCGAAACGGGCAAGCGACATCGGCCAAATGCGGGGCTTTGGCATCCTTGTCAGAAAGGTTCGGGGCTGCAGTGCCCCAGTCGACGCCGATGGCGGGATCATCCCAGCGCACCGCGCCGTCATGTTCAGGGCTGTAAAGGTCGGTGCATTTGTATTGCACCTCGGTATCGTCGGTCAGCGTCACAAAGCCGTGCAAAAAGCCCTTCGGCACCAGAAGCTGACGCCCGTTTCCGGCCGAAAGCTCGACCGCGACCCATTTGGCGAACGTTGGCGAGCCCGCCCGGAAATCCACCGCGACATCCAGAATTGCTCCGCGTGTGCAGCGCACCAGCTTGTCCTGAGCCCGCGGCGGAGACTGATAGTGCAGGCCCCTGACGGTGCCCTTCGCTGCCGAAAACGAATGGTTGTCCTGCACCCATGGCAAGTCAAGCCCCGCCTCGGCCATACGTGCCGCATTCCAGGTCTCGCTGAACCAGCCACGCGCGTCGCCAAAGCGGCGGGGGGTAAGGATCAGGACCTCGGGAAGGGATGTAGGCTCGATCTGCATGCAGCCTCTCAGGTTCTTCAAGGCAAGAGTTGCGACAAACGGACCTGAACTGCAAGACATCAGCGGCCGGAAGCCCGGATTCGGACAAGGTTTTACATCGGCACCCACTGGTCCCGGCACGGCGATCTGATATCAAGCGCTAGGGGCAAAAAAGGATTTCAGGACCATGACGCATCTGTGGGTGCGGGCCGAACAGCGGCCTCACGAAGAACGGGTCGGACTGACGCCCGAAGGCGCGGCGGCGCTGGTTGCCGCGGGCATCCGGGTGACGGTCGAACACTCATCGGTCCGCGCGATCCCGATCGACGGCTACAAGGCGGCCGGATGTGAGATTGCCGCCGAAAACCTGTGGCCGGATGCGCCGCGGGACGCGATCATCTTCGGGCTGAAGGAGCTGCCCGAAGACGGCACAGCCCTGCCCCACCGCCACATCATGTTTGGCCATGCCTACAAGGGTCAACCAGCCGGTCGCGTGCTTCTGGACCGCTTCAAGGCCGGAGGCGGGACGCTGTATGATCTCGAATATCTGGTAACTGCTGAAGGCCGCCGGGTTGCGGCATTCGGCTATTGGGCGGGTTATGCCGGGGCCGCGCTCAGCCTGAAATGCTGGGCGGCGCAGCAGCACGGCGGCATTGCCGGTCCGGTGCGCAAGGTCCCGTCAAAGGCAGCGCTTCTGGAAGGCCTTGCCCGTGAGTTGGGCGGTCTCTCGCGCCCCCGTGCGATCATTATCGGTGCGCTTGGCCGGGTTGGCGCCGGGGCTGCGGACCTTTGCACGGCCATGGGTGTTGCGGTGACGAAATGGGATATGGCCGAGACCGCCTCGGGTGGCCCGTTCCCCGAAATCCTGCAGCACGAGATCTTTCTCAACTGCATCCTTGCCCGCCCGGGCTGCCCGGTCTTTGTCCCGGCCTCGGCCAAGACGGATGCCCGCAAGCTGACCGTGATCGGCGATATCGCTTGCGATCCGACGTCGGATTTCTCGCCGATCAAGGTCTATGACCGCGCCACCGACTGGGACGCCCCGGCATTGCGCGTTCACGATGACCCGCCGCTGGATGTGACGGCGATCGACAATCTGCCGTCGTTGATGCCGGTGGAATCCTCACAAGACTATGCCGAGCAGCTTTTGCCGTCGCTTCTGACGCTGACGGCGCTTGACCAGGGGGTCTGGGGTCGGGCCAGGATCGAATTTGACCGCCATGTCGCCAACGTCTGAGCCAAGGCAAATCTTTTCGAAAAGATTTGCAAGAATTTTCGAAAATTCTTGCCGCAACAATCGGCAAGCCAGGGGAGAGAAAACATGACAATCCATTGGTGCGGCACCGGCCTGTCGTCCATTCCCGGCCTTCGCCGCCTGATCGAGGCTGGGCACCCCGTCACCGTCTGGAACCGCACGGTCGAAAAGGCCCGCGCCGAAGTCGGCGACCTGACGCAGGACATCCGCCCCTTCACGCTCGATGCCCTTTCGGCTGCCCTGCAGCCCGGCGACATCGCCGTGTCGATGCTGCCTGCCGACCAGCATGTCGGCATCGCCCAGACCTGTCTGGCGCAGGGCGCGCATTTCGCGTCATCCTCCTACATCGCGCCCGAGATGCGGGCGCTGGATCAGTCCTTCCGCGAGGCGGGTTTGGTGTCCATCAACGAGGTCGGGCTTGACCCCGGCATCGACCACCTGATGGCGCATGATCTGGTCGCCCGCTACCGCGCGTCCAAAGCCTATGATCCGGAAAACGTCCTCAGCTTCACATCGTATTGTGGTGGCGTGCCCAAGATTGCCAACGCCTTCCGCTACAAGTTCAGCTGGGCCCCGGCTGGCGTGCTCAAGGCGCTGCGATCGCCCTCGCGCAGTCTGCGCAACTTTTCGGAATTGCGCATCGCACGGCCCTGGGATGCGATCTCGGCCTATGCCGCACCCTTGCCGCAGGGTGAGACCTTCGAGGTCTATCCGAACCGCGACAGCTATCCCTTCATGGAAGAATACCGGTTCGAGCCGTTCTGGAAGGTCCGCGACTTCGTGCGCGGCACGATCCGGCTGAACGGCTGGGCGGACGCCTGGGCCCCGATCTTCCGCGAGATCGAGGCGCTGGAAGACAAACCCTCCACCGAGGTGGATGCCGCACTGACCGCACGGGCGCAGGGGTTGTTGAAGGACAACAGCTACAACGACGGCGAACCGGACCGGGTGGTGCTGTTCGTGGCGCTGAAGGCGGAAAAGGATGGCAAGCCGGTCTATCACGAGACCTGGGCCATGGACGCCTGGGGCGATGTGCGCGGCACCGCAATGGGACGTTTGGTGTCGATCCCGGTTTCGCTGGCAATAGAGGCGGTCCTGAACCGCGAGATTGCGGCCGGTGTTCATGGCGCGCCGCATGATCTGCGGCTGCTGGACCGTTGGCTGGCAGAGGTCGGGCAACTGGCGCAGTATCTGGCTCGAATTGATCATCTGGCTTGATGTCCGTTTGCTGCCTTTGACGTGACAGCAAAGGCTTTGTCAGTCTATGCTTGGCCTTAACGAACCGGGCGAACCGGGCGGATAGGGCAGCAGTCGTGGGTGAATCAGGCAAGTCACGGGAACGATTCGGATGGCTGGCCGAAAGGCTGGCCAAGGCTGCTGCACGACGGGCACGGCCAGCCTCGGGCTTTGTCTCGCAGCCCGAACCCCGGTCGATCGGGATTTATGCCCGCGGCAAGCAGATCATGACGGGCAATATCCTTCTGGCCGGAACCCTGGCCGAAGCGCCCGATCAAAGCCTTTGGGACATCCCGGCCGCCGACCCGGGCTTTCAGGCCGAAGCGCAGGGTTTTGCCTGGCTAGACGATCTGGCCGCCCTGGACAATTCCGCCGCACGCAAGCTTGCGCAGACCTGGACCTGGGACTGGATCGCGCGCTTTGGCTCCGGGACCGGGCCGGGCTGGTCGCCTGATCTGATCGGACGTCGGATAATCCGCTGGGTGCATCACGCGACCTTCCTTCTGTCTGGGCGCGACCAGACCCAGACCACGACCTTCTACCGCGCCCTTGCCGCGCAATCGGTCTATCTGTCCCGCCGCTGGAAGGCCGCCGCACCCGGCCTTCCCCGGTTCGAGGCGCTGACCGGGCTGGTCTATTCCGGCCTGTCGCTGACCGGCTCGGGCGCGCTGGTTGCCCCTGCTTCCGCCGCCCTGGCTCAGGCCTGCAAGGCCGAGATTGACGACGAAGGCGGCATCATCTCACGCAATCCCGATGAATTGCTTGAAATTCTGACGCTGCTGACCTGGGCTGCCAGCGCGATGAGCGAGGCAACCCGACCGGTCCCGAATGAGCTTTCCTCAGCCATCGCCCGGATCGCCCCGGGCCTGCGGACCCTGCGTCATGCAGATGGCAGCCTGACCCGCTTTCATGGCGGCGGAAAAGGGGCCGAGGGGCGGCTGGATCAGGCGCTTGCCCTGGCAGGTTCGCGGCGCGGTCAGTCTACCGGCGTCGCCATGGGCTATGCCCGGCTGTCGGGCGGCCGGACCACGGTGATCATCGACGCAGGCCCTCCTCCCGGCGGGCGGGCCACGATCACGGCGCACGCCTCCACCACCGGGTTCGAACTGACTTCTGGTCGCAGGCCGCTGATCGTCAGTTGCGGATCGGGCAAGGGTTTTGGCCCCGAATGGCAGCTTGCGGCACGCGCCACCCAATCGCATTCGGCGTTGTCAATGGACGGGATGTCCTCGTCCCGCTTTGGCGAGAGGGGGGCGACACTGGAACGCCGCGCCCGGATTCTGGACATGCGGATCACTCCGGGGACGGAAGGCACCGATATCTTCCTGTCGCATGACGGCTGGTCCATCAGCCACGGCCTGACCACCAGCCGCAGCCTGACCCTGTCGCATGATGGGCGCAGGCTGTCGGGTGTCGATGCCCTGACTGCCGTTTCAGCCGAGGCCCGTCACCGGTTTCAGGACCTGATGACCGCGACCGCGATGATGGGGGCGGCCTTTTCCATCCGCTTTCATCTGCACCCCGATGTCGATGCGACGCTGGACATGGCGGGATCAGCCGTCTCGCTGGTCTTGCGCAGCGGTGAAATCTGGGTCTTTCGCACCACAACGGCGATTGACCTT
>CAIXBE010000106.1 GCA_903917595.1 uncultured Rhodobacterales bacterium | reverse complement strand
TATCACCTGCCTTCGGTCCAGTCCGGCGGGCAATTCTACGGCCGCAACGGCAACCCAAGCTGGGAGGCGGTCGAGGCGCAACTGGCGATCCTTGAGGATGCCGAGGTGGTTTCCTTTCCCTCCGGCATGGCTGCCATCGCAGCCGCCTTGTTCGCGACGTTGAAGGCAGGCGACCGGCTGGTGATCCCTTCGGACGGCTATTACGTCACCCGGGTCCTGTCGGAGGGGTTTCTGAAACCGCTGGGCATCGAGGTCACCTCGATCCTTACCCGCGACATTGCGACGGCCGATTTCACCGGTGCTGCGGTCGTCTATCTGGAAACCCCGTCGAACCCCGGGCTGGACGTGGTCGACATCGCCGCAGTGTCGCAGCGGGCGAAAGCGGCCGGGGCGCGGGTCATCGCTGACAACACGACGATGACGCCCCTTCTGCAGCGCCCGCTGGACCACGGCTGCGATCTGGTGGTGGCGGCCGATACCAAGGCGCCGGCAGGGCATTCGGATGTGCTGTTCGGCCATGTCGCCGGGCGGGACCAAGGCCTGATGGCGCGGGTGCGCGACTGGCGGCGGATGTCCGGCGCGATCCCCGGGCCGTTCGAGGCGTTTCTGGTCCACCGGGGGCTGGAGACGCTGGAGGTGCGCCTTGACCGGATGTGTGCTTCGGCGGCGATCATTGCCGACCGGTTGGCGGCGCATCCTGCGGTGCGGACTCTGCGCTATCCGGGCTTGCCGGGCGATGTGTCTCATTGGGCAATTGGCGATCAGATGGCCAATGGTGGCTTCCTGATCGGGTTTGAGCTGGCCGACGCAGGGGTGGCGGAAGCGTTCCTGGCGGGCTGCCCGCTGATCGAGCAGTCGACCAGCTTTGGTGGCACCCATTCGGCGGCTGAGCGCCGTGCCCGCTGGGGGGATGGGGTGGCCGAGGGGTTCATCCGGCTGTCGGTGGGCGTCGAGCCAGTAGAGGTTCTGTGGCAGGCGATAGACGCGGCCTTGCCTGCCGCTTATCGGCCCTGACGCGCCTCTTCGCTGGTCAAGCGATGACGCCCGACAGGGCGGAAGAGTGGGAGGTCATAGCCTGTCGAGAATTCGCGCGGCTTCGGCCTGCACATCAGCCAGTTTCGTGCGGTCCTCACCCGGAAAGAACCGGGCGCGGGTGGCGGTGGGCATCGGCGCGGGCGTTGCAATCACGACGCGGGGGCCGTGTTTTGCCGTCTCGGCCTGCCAGCTTTTCGCCAGTGCGATCTGGGCGGCCTTGGTCGAGCCGTAGGCTCCGAAGAACGCAAGGCCAGCGCGGGGGTCGTCGAAGAACAGTGCAGTGCCGTCATGGGCCCGCAACAAGGGTTCGACCATCGGGATGAGCAGGCCGGTGGCGCGGGTGTTGGTGGCAATCGACTTGTCCCAATCCTTGGCATCCAGCGACCCCGCAGGGGCCATTGGGGCGGCATGGACGGCGGCATGGACCCAGAGCGACAGGCCGCCCCAACGGTCATGGATGGACCGGCAAAGGTGGCGCATCGCGTCGTCGGTGGTCACGTCCATCGGCGCAAGCGTCAGGCTGCCTGCCCCCGGCAGGCCTGCGGCCTTGGCCCGGTCGTCAAGTTCCTCCAACCCGCCCGTGGTGCGGGCGACCGCCACGACATGCCAGCCGCGCAGGGCGAGTTGCTCGGCCATGGCAGCGCCAAGCCCGCGCGAGGCGCCGGTGACGAGAGCGATTCTTGGGGCGATCTTTTCGGTCATGTGTCAGTCCTTGCAGGGCTGTCGGAGCCTCCGGCGGGAGTATTTTTGAAAAGAGCAAATGGCAAGGGGGCGGGATCAGGTTTGGCGGCCGTAACCTGCGGCCAATTCGGCTTGTCGCGTGTTGATGATCTGTTCGAGGAGCGCGTCGGGAAGGGGGGTGTCCGGGGTGAAAAGGACGCCGGATCTGGAGGTCTTGAAGGGGGTGCAGTCGATCAACGGGATCACGGTGCCAGAATGGGGGTAGAGGCCAAGGTGTCGGGCGAAGGCGGCGTAGCCCGCGACCATCTTGCCTTTGGGGCCGTGTTGCCGAAAGCCGGGCATGGCGTAGGACATGACTTCGAGGTGGTCGGGGAGGAGGGCCTTGAGGCGGGCGCGGAGGGTGGTCAAAGCATCACGCTGATCGGCGGGGAGGGCGGCGATATAGGTGTCGACTTCACTGGACATAGCAAAACTCCGAAAGTCAGTTCATCAGCAATCGATGACCGTAGTGCGCGTAGATCGCCAAGAGATTGTCGTATGTAAGGCCGTCGAACTGTAGCTGGAATATTGGATGGCCTACTTCTTCAATCTGCAGAATCGGACGCTGTCGCTTATTTTGGGCACGAATCTGCGCGCGAACAGGGGAGTCCGACGCCTCCGGCAAGCGATTTGAAAGCCAGCTGAAAGCCGTGCCGAAGCTGCTGCCATCTGGCGAGTCGAAGGTTTCGACAAATTCACCGAACCGTGTCTGCGAGAGCGTTCCCCAGACGCCGAAAGCAGAACTTTCGCTGGTGCCGATCAGTTTCAGCGGGAGGATACAGCGAACAAATCGGTGCGCGCCCATCAGACAGAAATCCTCGCTTAAGATGTCGCGCCCCTCGTCAAAGGCATGGCGAACCGCCCAATTGGGTTCTTTCTCGGTGGGGCCCGTCCAGGGGTCTGGATGATCGAAGGCGATATCGAACAGACCTAGGTGACGCTCGCCACAGCTTGCGCAGTTGAAACCGTTGGCCAGAAGTTGGCTCAGACGGTCGTCCGGCATGCTATTCCGCCGCCTTCATCTGGAAGCCTTCCTCGATCTTGTCGGACGGCACCACCGGATAATCGCCCGAGAAGCAGGCGTCGCAGTATTGCGGCGCGGCCATGTCGCGGCCCATAGCTTCGCCTGCGGCGCGGTAGAGGCCGTCGAGGCTGACGAACTTCAGGCTGTTGACGCCGATCCAGTCGCGCATCTCGTCTTCCGACATCGTCGCGGCGAGGAGTTTGGAGCGTTCGGGCGTGTCGACCCCGTAAAAGCAGGGCCAGGCGGTCGGCGGTGAGGCGATGCGGAAGTGGACCTCCGCCGCGCCCGCCTCCAGGATCATGTCCTTGATCTTGCGGCTGGTGGTGCCGCGCACGACCGAATCGTCGACCAGGATAACCCGCTTGCCTTTGATCAGCGCCCGGTTGACGTTCAGCTTCAGCCGCACGCCCATGTTGCGGATGGATTCAGACGGCTCGATGAAGGTCCGGCCCATATACTGGTTGCGGATGATGCCCATGCCGAAGGGAATGCCGGATTCGTGCGCGTAGCCAATGGCGGCAGGGGTGCCGCTGTCGGGGACCGGGCAAACGAGGTCGGCGTCCACGGGGGCCTCGCGCGCCAATTCGACGCCGATCTGGCGGCGGGTTTCATAGACGGAACGGCCGCCGATGATGCTGTCGGGGCGCGAGAAATAGACGTTCTCGAAGATGCAGAAGCGGGATTTGGCGGGGGCGAAGGGATGGGTCGAGACGATCTGATTGTCTTCGATCACCACCATTTCGCCGGGTTCGATCTCGCGAATGAAATCGGCACCGATGATGTCGAGCCCACAGGTTTCAGAGGAGAGCGCCCAGCCAGAATCACCGATGCGGCCGAGGACCAGCGGGCGCACGCCAAGGGGGTCGCGCACCCCGATCAGCTTGGTGCGGGTCATGGCCACGATTGAAAATGCGCCTTCGACCCGGCGCAACGCGTCCTTGATCCGTTCGGACAGGGTCTTCTGGATCGACCGCGCCATCAGGTGGATGATGCATTCGCTGTCGGAAGATGACTGGAAGATCGAGCCACGCTCGATCAGCTCGCGCCGGAGAGCTGTGGCATTGGTCAGGTTGCCGTTGTGGGCAATGGCGCAGCCGCCCATCGAGAATTCACCGAAGAAGGGCTGCACGTCGCGAATCGCGGTGGCACCCTTGGACCCGGCGGTGGAATAGCGGACATGGCCGATGGCAAGCGGACCCGGCAGGGTGTCCATCACGTCGGGTTTGGTGAAATTGTCGCGGACATAGCCGAAGCGGCGGGCCGAGTTGAAGCCGTGGTCGGGGTGGTAGCTGACGATCCCCCCGGCCTCTTGCCCCCGGTGCTGCAGCGCGTGCAGGCCAAGGGCGACAAAGTTCGACGCGTCCTCCACGCCGACCACGCCGAAAATGCCGCATTCTTCCTTCAGCTTGTCGTCATCGAAGGGGTGCGAGCGGAAAGGGGCCATGCGTGCGAATCCTGTCCTTTGGTTCGCGCTTTCTACGGCACCCGTCCGGGGCTGTCACGCCCCGAAACGCCCCCAATCGCTTGGTTTGCTGCGGATCAGGGAGCCGGGGCCGGGGCTGGTGCAACGGGATCGACCGGAGCCGGGGT
>CAIXBE010000105.1 GCA_903917595.1 uncultured Rhodobacterales bacterium | reverse complement strand
GGGCAGATGTGCCTTGTCGCCTCGGGCGCGGGGTATGAGGTAGTTACCGAAGAGCTGCCCGCGCGGGGGCAAAAGGTGTGACCCCGTCCGGCTTGCACCGCTTGCAGGCCCGGAAACCCGCCGCCTGACAGTCCGCGACCGACGAGCGGAACTGGCAGTTTTCGCGCTTTGGCTTTCGGGCGGGGCAGGTCAGGCGGCAGTAGATCCCGGTCGAGGTGACGCAGACCAGCGCCTGCCCGTCAAAGCTGGGATCGCGGTCCAGCAGGGCCTGATACAGTCGGTCGGGATCGGCAAGCATGCAGCACCTTTGGTCACGGGACCTGACCCTTGTAGCGCGGGTTCACCGGGTAAGGGCGCTGAAACATTGGTCTCGGGCCGGAATGCGCAGGTTCCGGGTCGCCGACATCGGGTCAGGCCAGCCCGCGCGCGCCGTCCCAGATCAGCTTGATCGAAATCAGCAGCAGCGCCCATGTCACCAGCCGGAAAAACAGCCGTTCCGGCAGCACCATGACCACCCGCAGCCCGACAAAGACCGCCAGAGCCGCCGGAACCGACAGCACCGCCGCCACCTTCAGGTTGCCGACATTCAACTGGCCAAGAGCATAATAGGGCACCAGTTTCACCAGATTGATCGCCGCAAAGGCAATCGTCGTGGTCCCGGCAAAGACCGCCTTGGTCATCCCCAGCGGCAGGGTGTAGACCTGATAGGGTGGCGCGCCGGCGTGGCTGACGAAACTGGTAAAGCCGGCAACAGCACTCCAGAACAGGCCGGGTGCCACTTCTGCCCGCTTAGGTTCCGCGACAACCGGACGGCGCAAGATCAGGTTCAGCGCAAAGACGAAACCGATGACCCCGACGACCAGCGTCACCGCCGCCTCGGGCACCAGTGACGCGGTGGCCCAGCCGATGCCGATCCCGACCGTGGCACCCGGAATGACGATGGCCAGCACCCTGCGGTCAAAGGCGTGGCGGTAGGCGTAAAGCCCGAACATATCGGACACGACATAGACCGGCAGCAGCAATCCGGCTGCCATGACCGGCGACATCACCAGCGCCATCACCGGCACTGCCAGCATGCCCACAACCGGCACGCCGCCCTTTGCCATCCCCACCAGAATTGCGGCAACCCCGGCCGCCGCCCAGAACCAGACCTGATCCATCGCGCCCTCCATTCAGGTTACCGCTAACGAATTCCCATGCCGCCCGAAAGGGACTAGAATCTGCATACATTTGTATACAGTGTCATCTTCCGGTGCTGGACAGACGCGTTTTTAAGGGCTACGCCTGCCCGCGAACAACCCCAACAGGAGGCTTCCATGGCCAGACCCAAGATTGCCCTCATCGGCGCCGGTCAGATCGGCGGCACGCTTGCGCATCTGATCGCGCTTAAAGAACTGGGCGACGTCGTCCTGTTCGACATCGCCGAGGGCACGCCGCAAGGCAAGGCGCTGGACCTGGCGCAATCTGGCCCGGTCGAAGGCTTTGACGCGACGCTGACCGGCACCAATTCCTACGCCGACCTTGCGGGCGCGGATGTCTGCATCGTCACTGCAGGCGTGCCGCGCAAACCGGGTATGAGCCGGGATGACCTTCTGGGCATCAACCTGAAAGTGATGAAATCGGTCGGCGAAGGCATCAAGGCGCATTGCCCGAATGCGTTCGTGATCTGCATCACCAACCCCTTGGACGCCATGGTCTGGGCCCTGCGCGAATTTTCCGGCCTGCCGCACAAAAAGGTTGTCGGTATGGCGGGGGTTCTCGACTCGGCCCGCTTCCGGCATTTCCTGAGCGTTGAATTCAACGTGTCGATGAAGGACGTAACCGCCTTTGTGCTGGGCGGCCATGGCGACACGATGGTGCCGTCGGTGCGCTATTCTACCGTTGGCGGCATTCCCTTGCCCGATCTGGTGGCGATGGGCTGGACCACGCAGGCGAAACTGGACGCCATCGTCCAGCGCACCCGTGATGGCGGGGCCGAGATTGTGGGCCTCTTGAAAACCGGTTCCGCCTTCTATGCCCCCGCCGCCAGCGCGGTGGAAATGGCCGAGGCCTATCTGAAAGACCAAAAGCGCATCCTGCCTTGCGCGGCACATGTCAAAGGCCAGTATGGGCTGGATGGCATCTATGTCGGCGTCCCGGTCATCATCGGCGCCGGTGGGGTCGAGCGTGTGGTCGAGGTGAAGCTTGACGCGTCCGAGCAGGGGATGCTGGACAAGTCCATCGACGCGGTCATGGGCCTTTTGGCCGCCTGCAAGGCGATTGACCCGTCGCTGGCCTAAATCGACGGTCCTGCCAAGAAGACCTGAAAGCGCAGCCCCCGGCTGCGCTTTTTTCGTTCTGGGTCTATTGGAACCCGGCCTCTGGACCGATGCGCGCGCTTGTGCCTGATGCGGACAGGGCTTAGGCCATCATGTAACAGTTTCATGATGGGTGACCGGTGAGCATTGGCATTTTCCTGGCCGTCCTGGGCGCGGCGTTCCTGCATGCGTTGTGGAATGCGCTGATCAAGCTGGGCACGTCAAAGGTCGGCGGGATGGTGATCCTGTCGATTGTCGAGGTGCCAATCGGGCTTGCGGTCATCGCCTTTGCCAATCCCATCGACCACGCGGCCATCCCCTGGGTCATCGCGGCAGGCTGCACCCATTTCGCCTACAAGTTCTTTCTGACCTATGCCTATGACCGGGGCGATCTGTCCCGCGTCTATCCCATCGCGCGCGGGGCGGCCCCGATGGTCGTGGCGCTGTTCGGGGCGGCGTTTCTGGCCGATGCGGTCAGCGGGAAGGAGTATTTCGCCATTGCCGTCCTTGCGGCAGGCATCCTGCTGATGGCGCGCGGCGTGTTCGCATCCGGCGAGGATCGCCAGCTTTTGCCCTTTGCGCTGGGGTCAGCCTTTGCCACGGCGACCTATACGCTGATCGATGGGATGGGCGCACGGGTGTCGGGCGCGCCTGCGGCCTATGTGGCCTGGGTCTTTGTCGCAGATGGCTGTTTCTTCACGCTTGGCATGCTGGCCCTGCGCGGTCGTCAGGTCATTCCGCTGAACTGGCGCGCGTGGCGGATAGGGGCCTTCGCCTCGATCGCGAGCTACGGGGCCTATGCGGTGTCGATCTGGGCGATGACCTTTGCGCCGATTGCCGTCGTGGCGGCCCTGCGCGAGACGTCTATCCTGTTCGCGGTGCTGATCGGCTGGCTGGTCTTTGGCGAAAGGATGACCGGCGAAAAGGCGGTGGCCTCGTTGGTGATCGTCGGAGGGGTGCTGCTGACCCGGTTGTGAAAGGCCGAAATCTTTTCGAAAAGATTTGCAAAATCCTTCGAAGGATTATGGTCCCTACCTGACCCGCCGGATGCCTTCGGGGATGACCTGCTGCGCGATCCCGGCCAGCACCAGATAAAGTGATGTCAGCACCAGTAGCCATTTCGCAACCGGACCTTCGCTGAAGTCGGTCCAGGCCGCCCAGCCTGCAAGCGCTATCCAGATCATGCACATCGCCAATGACAGCTGATTCCAGCGTTGGGTCCGGGTCGGGTGGATGAATTTCAGGTTGGTGAACATCGTGACCGTCAGCAGGATCACGATCAACAGGATCACCATCTCGCCCGGCTGGGTCGCGAACAGGACCAGCACCACCATGTTCCAGCAGGCGGGAAACCCGGCAAAGCTTTTGTCCTTGGTCTTCATCCGGGTGTCGGCGAAATAGACCACGGATCCGTAGACGATGACGATGATTGCCAGCCAGCCGGTCCAGCCGGGCAAAAGGCCGGATTTGAACAGCGCATAGGCCGGGATGAAGACATAGGTCAGGAAGTCGACGATCAGGTCCATCAGGACCCCGTCATAGGCCGGCCAGTTCTTTTCCACGTCATAGCGGCGGGCCAGCGGTCCGTCGATCCCATCGACTATCAGGGCGACGACCAGCCACAGGAACATCAGGCTCCAGTTGCCTTCGACCGCCGCCAGCATGGCAAACATCGACAAGACCGCGCCGGACGCGGTCAAAAGGTGGACGGACAAGGCTTTAAGACGTGGACTCATGGGCATTTGATGGCCGATTCCCGCGCTGGGTGCAACACAAAGCCCGCGTCAAGTCAGGCGCGGGGGTGGGCTTTCTGGTAGACTTCCATCAGCCGGGCGGCGTCGACGGCGGTATAGGCCTGCGTGGTGGACAGTGAAGCATGGCCTAACAGCTCTTGTATAGCGCGCAGATCGCCGCCCGCCGACAGAAGATGCGTCGCAAAGCTGTGACGCAGCGCATGCGGTGTGGCCGTGGCGGGCAGGCCAAGCCGCAACCGGGCGCGCTCCATCGCGGACTGGATCAGGCGGGGATTGACCGGACCGCCGCGCGCACCGCGAAACAGCGGTTCGGCAGGCGCAAGATCAAAGGGGCAAAGCGTAACATAGGCCGCGACCGCCGCTGCGGCAGCGGGGATGACCGGGACAAGGCGGGTCTTGCCGCCCTTGCCGGTGATCCGCAGCGTCGTGGGCAACGGATGATCGGCCGCGGTCAAGGACAGCGCCTCGGATATCCGCAGGCCAAGGCCATAAAGGACCGTTGCGACAGCGGTGTCGCGGGCGGCGATCCAGTCTTCGCGGGCGTCATCGCCGATGCCGGACAGCACGGCGACGGCGCCGTCCTCGGACAAGGGGCGCGGCAGCTTGCGGCGGAACTTCGGGCCACGGGCGGACAGGACGGTGGTGGCATCGCGCCCGGTGCGGTCGGCCGCCCAGGCGGTAAAGCCCTTCACCGCCGACAGCGCGCGGGCCAGGGACCGCGCCGACAGCCCGCGCCCGCGCTCGTCGGCCATCCAGGCACGCAGGTCGGCGGGGCTGGTCGTGGCGACAGCGGCAAGGCCGTCAACCCCGCCGCGATGCTGTACCATGAAACCCAGATAGCGCGCCACGTCCCGGCGATAGGCGTCGATCGTGGTAGCGGCGGCGCCCTTCAACGCCGAAAGTTGCCCCAGCCAGACGGCCAGCGCGGCCGACAGAGCAGGGGTCGCAATGGGGTCGATCAGGCCAGCCACCGGCGCATCATCCGCTCAAAAACACCGGCGAAGAACGCCAGAAGATCGGTGCCCTGCAAGGACTTGAACATGTGCGGGTCTTCCGACCCAAAGGCCAGCAGCGCCGGAAGCCTCCCTTCGCCAAGGTCCAGCGTCATCAGCGCCTCGGACCTGATGTCGCCCGCCGCCGCGCCAAAGACCGTTGCGGCCAGCTTGCCGGTAGGCCGCAGCACGACCTGCCGCGTGGAGACCGCCTTGCCGTTGGTCTGGTAGGTCCGCACAAAGCCGCGCGGGCCGACCTGCAGGATCTGGCCTAGGCGGCGCAGGACCGGATCGGTCTGGCCGTCTTCCTGAACCGTCTCAAGCACCAGGCGGACATGATCGATGCGCAGCACGGCAGAGACTTCGCCCGAAAGGGCGGCGATAAAGGCTTCGAAATTTGACGCTTCGTGCAACAACAGGATCGCCCGATGCACCTGATTGGTGCCCGCAAGGTTTTCATAGGCCGCCGCGATCACCGACCGGTGCGTGTCTTCCAACTGGCCCAACCGGGTTTCCAGCCGCTGCATCGCGATGGCGCGGAGGTCGACGATATTTGTCCCCATCGCGCGTTCATTGGCGGCGACAAGGGCGTTCATCACGTCACGATCCTCCAGCACCCGTTCGGGTTTAGCCAGAATGATACTGCGCAGGTTTGGTTCGATCATGAGTTCAGCCAAGCGGTTTTGGACACGATTTCCACGCACTATAGGCGATAGTTAATGCTTTTGGCGACAGTTTTCTGGGTGCGGCCCCGATCGGTGCATTCCTGCAACAAGGAGGGGGTGTGACGTTGCCCTGACTCTTATCCAGCTTGAGTGAGACTCCGGGTTTTAGCTTTGCCCATTTGGGCGGGTCGCGCAACTTGGCGGCGCAATGGATGCGCGGCTGGGGGGAGTCGGGCTGAAGCCCGACCTACAGGGTGGGGCGAACCCCACCCCACGCGGGCGTCAGATGATCTTCTGACCGGTCTTCGCCCAGTCCTTCATGAACTGCTCCAGCCCCTTGTCGGTCAGGACATGGGCAGCCAGCGCCTTGATCACGTTCGGGGGGGCGGTCACCACGTCGGCGCCGATCAGGGCGCAGTCTTTGACGTGGTTGGCGCTGCGGATCGACGCCGCAAGAATCTGGGTCTTGAAGTCGAAGTTGTCATAGATCGTGCGGATGTCGCCGATCAGGTCAAGGCCATCCAGGTTGATGTCGTCCAGCCGCCCGATGAAGGGCGAGATGAAGGTCGCGCCGGCTTTGGCGGCCAGAAGCGCCTGGTTGGCCGAAAAGCAGAGGGTGACGTTGACCATGAAGCCCTCGCCCGACAGGACCTTGCAGGTTTTCAACCCGTCCCAGGTCAGCGGGACTTTGACGGCGATATTCGGGGCGATGGCGGCCAGCTTGCGACCCTCGGCAATCATCTCGGGGGCGGTCAGGGCGACGACTTCGGCTGAGACGGGGCCGGTGACGAAAGAGCAGATTTCGCGCGTGACCTCGATGATGTCGCGGCCGGATTTCAGGATCAGCGACGGGTTGGTGGTGACGCCGTCGACCATGCCAAGGTCGTGCAGCTCGCGGATCGCATCCACGTCGGCGGTGTCGATGAAGAATTTCATGGGGGCGGTCCTTCGTGCGGGGTTGTATGGGGTCGGGGCGGGGTTTACCCCAAATGGGCGGCAAGGGAAAGGATGCAGGTTGGCGGATCGGGTCTATCAGGCGGGCGATCTGGTCGGCGTGCTGACGACGGAACCTTTGGGCCGGGTGCTGGACTATCGCGCACCCGAGGGTGGCTGTGGGGATGGCGATTTCGTCGAAGTGCCGCTGGGGCCGCGCCGCGTGCTGGGCGTGGTCTGGGGGCCGGGCGAGGGGCGGTTTGACCCGGCGAAGATCAGGCCGGTGAACCGGGTGCTTGAGGCGCGGCCGATGCGGGCCGAGTTGCGGGCCTTTCTGGCCCGGGCTGCGGAATATACGTTGACGCCGTTGCCGTCGATGCTGCGGCTGGCGACGCGGACGCCGGGGCTGGGGGATGCACCCTCAACGCGGCGGGTCTACCGGCTGGCGGGGGCGGTGCCGAACCAGTTGACCGACGCGCGGCATCGGGTGGTGGAGGCGTTGCGCGACTTTGGCCTGGCTCCGGTCACCTTGGGCGAACTGGCTGAGGCGGCGGGCTGTGGCGCGTCGGTGATCAAGGGGCTGGTCAAGCTGGGCGTGGTGGCCGAGGAGGACGCGCCGCGCGATACCCCCTATCCACGCCTGCGCGCCGACCGGGCCTTTGCGCTGGAGGGCGATCAGATCGCTGCGGGCGATGCGCTGGTCGCGATGGTGGCGCAGGGCGGCTATGCGGCGACGCTGCTGAAGGGGGTGACCGGGTCGGGCAAGACCGAGGTTTACCTGGAGGCGGTCGCTGAATGCTTGCGCAGCGGGCGGCAGGCACTGGTCCTGCTGCCGGAAATCGCCCTGACGGCCGAATTCCTGACCCGGGTCGAGGCGCGGTTTGGGGCGCGTCCGGCGGAATGGCACTCTGGCGTCACCATGACCGAACGTCGCCGGTTATGGCGGATGGTCGGGCAGGGCGAAGCGGGGCTGGTGGTCGGCGCGCGGTCAGCTTTGTTCCTGCCGTTTCAGGACCTTGGCCTGATCGTGGTGGATGAGGAACACGACACCTCCTACAAGCAGGGCGACGGAGTCCTCTATCATGCCCGCGACATGGCGGTGTTGCGGGCGGCAATTGCGGGCTGTCCGGTGGTGCTTGCCAGTGCGACCCCTAGCCTGGAAAGCTGGGCCAATGCCGAGGCGGGCAAGTATCAGCGGCTGGATCTGGGCAGCCGGTTTGGCGCCGCCGAACTGCCCGAGATGGCGGCAATCGACATGCGGGCCGAACGGCTGGCGGGCGACCGCTGGATTTCGCCGACCCTGGCCGCCAAGGTCGATGCGGTGGTTGCCAAGGGGGAACAGGCGCTGCTGTTTCTGAACAGGCGCGGGTTTGCCCCCGTGACTTTGTGCCGGGCCTGCGGGCATCAGGTGGGCTGCGACCAGTGCGACGCGCGGATGGTCGAGCATCGGTTCCAGAAACGTCTGGTCTGCCACCAGTGTGGTGCTACCAAGCCGGTGCCCCCGGCCTGTCCCGCCTGTGGGGTCGAAGGCCGGATGGCGGCGGTCGGGCCGGGCGTGGAACGGCTGGCCGAGGAGGTCGCGGCCCGGTTTCCCACGGCCCGGGTCTCGGTCCTGTCGTCGGACCTGTTCGGGTCGGCCCGCGCGCTGAAAGAGGCGATTGCCGGGATCGCGGCGGG
>CAIXBE010000104.1 GCA_903917595.1 uncultured Rhodobacterales bacterium | reverse complement strand
GCGGACCGCTCACCCTCATCCGCGACCGCCTGGATCATGCTGCCGAAGATGTCGGGGTTGATCTTGGTCCAGTCGAGGCTGCCGATGTGCAGAAGGTAGCTGCGCGCGATCTTGGAAAAGCGCGGCACGTCGGTGTCGCCGGAGAAGAGGCCGCCGTTCACGTAGGGAAAGGCATTGGCCCAGTTGCGCAGGTCTGACCTGGGGCGCAGGTCCAGCCGGGTGTTCATCGCGCGGAAGATTTCGCTGATCACCCAGTTTGTGTTGCCGCTGTCCTTGTCGCTGAACTGACTGACGGTGGTGGTGAAGAGGGTGCCTCCGTTGAAGATGCCAGTGTCTTCGGCGAAGAAGCAGAAGATCAGCCGCGCCATGAAGTGGTTCATGTCGTGGCGGCGTGCTTCGGTTCCCCATTCGGGGTTGTCCTTCAGCAGTTCGACATACAGCCGGTTCAGTCGGCCGGTTGCCTTGATGTCAAACGCGCTTTCACGGATCTGCTTGACGGTCGTAATTCCCGCCAAGGGCAGGAAAAAGCCGAAATGATCGTGGAAATCAGGATAGGCGCAGGCGACCGGCGGGTCATCGGAGGTGACGTCTTCAGCCTCAAGCGTCTCACCATCGGTCGCGAGGATGAAGCGGGCTTTGCCACGTGTGGTGGCGGGGCTGGCGCGCAGGGCGGCGATCGTGGCTGAGGTTTGGCCAGGCGCGCAGGTAGCGATGTGGATGTTGTTAGTCTGCAGCACGCCGCCAAGGTCGGATTTGTTCGACACGCCGGTGCGCAGGCGTTTGAGGGTGGTTTCCTTGTTCCCAAAGGCCTCAAGGAACTGGAAGGGGAACTCCTCCCGGTCAAAGGGTTTTTCGGCCAGTTCGGAAATGGCCTGTTCAATTTCAACGGCGTTCATTCGGCATTCCAGGGGTTAATCACGCGAACGCCGCAGTCGTCGAAATCCTTGACGTTGCGGGCGGCAATGGGGGCATCTGTGGCGCGGGCGATTGCGGCTATCTGGCAGTCGGCCTCGGCAATGGGTCGACCTGCAGCGCGGCGCTGGGCCGCAATTTCGGCGTAGGCTTTGGCAGCAAGGCTGTCGAAGGGCAGGACCCGTGACTGGAAATCCTGATCGATCATCGCATCGATGGCCAGTTGCAGCCGGTCGCGGCGCTGACCTTCCAGCAGGATCGCGACGCCGGTGCGCAGTTCCGCCTCGGTGACCGCGGAGATGAACAGATCGCCTGCGTCATGGTTGCCGAACCAGTCCAGCACGAGCTGGGCCGGTTTGTTGCGCATCAGTTCCGAAATTACGTTGGTGTCTAGGAGGATCATTGATCACTCTAAGTCCGGTGTAGGCCGCACCGGGCCGCGCTTTGTCGGCGGCAAGTCGATGCCGCCGACCGCCGCGAACCGGGCATGGATGGCCTGGCCGAGGTTCTTCGGAGCGCTGGGCTGGCCGACAACCTGCCGCAGGATATCGCGCGCCTCTTCCTCCATCGACCTGCCATGCTCGGCCGCCCGTACACGCAGGCGGCGCTTTACATCGTCGTCGAGATTGCGAATCGTGATGCTGGCCATGTTGCCCTCCGGTTGCAGGACCGAAGATAGGCAGTGATAGCATTGCAATCAAGATAAAGCTGCGTTGTGGACCGGAGCAGTTTTTACCGCTCTCTGGGATTACTGCATTGGAAACACTGCTATTTGCGCGGCGAGACAAGCCAAGGCCGCACCTTAGGCATCGCCGCTGTCACCTCTACCTCACGCAGCATCCCACCCCCCACCAGCCCGTCCCTGACCCAGTCCAGCGCCTGCCACCAATCCTCATAGCCGCGCCGGGCGGATGCGATCTGTTCCGGATGCGGCCGCCAGGTGACCGGGCAGGCCAGCAACTCAACCGTGCGCCACTTTCCGCGGGTCTTCAACCGTTCGGTGCCGACGACGATGGTCGTCGCCAGGTCACCATGCTGGTTGTTCTTGGTTTCCAAAGGGACACAGCGTGGGATGACGCCCGGCATCCAGTCCGGGGTCATGCCAGCACGCGCAAGTTCGGCAACCTGGATCGCCATGCGGATGCCGCCGACGCTGTCGGGCATGCCTGCGACGATGGCGGCGATCACTTCGGCGTCGGGATGGGTGTAGCTGCCCATCTTGTGCTGCCCGCCATCCACTT
>CAIXBE010000103.1 GCA_903917595.1 uncultured Rhodobacterales bacterium | reverse complement strand
GTACGATTATTCAGCCGTCAGCAGGGGCGGCTTCTGCCCTGTCAGGCGGACCTTCTGCGGCTCCTCGATCACCAGAACGATGGCGTCGTCTTTGACCTCGACCCGCACCAGACCGCCTTTGACCAGCTTGCCGAACAGCAGTTCTTCGGCCAGGGGCTTCTTGATGTGTTCCTGGATGACCCGCGCCAGTGGCCTCGCACCCATCTTTTCATCGTAACCCTTTTCGCCCAGCCACGCGGCAGCTTCGGGCGAAAGCTCGATATGGACGTTGCGGTCCAGAAGTTGGGCTTCCAGCTGCAACACGAACTTTTCAACCACCTGCAGGATCACCTCACGCCCAAGCGAGGCGAAGCTGATCACCGCGTCCAGACGGTTGCGGAACTCCGGGGTGAAGGTGCGTTCGATGGCGGCGGTGTCTTCACCCGTGCGGCGTTCGCGGCCAAAGCCAATCGCCGCCTGCGCCTGTTCGCGGGCCCCGGCGTTCGACGTCATGATCAGGATCACGTTGCGGAAATCCACTGTCCGGCCATTGTGGTCGGTCAGCTTGCCGTGGTCCATCACCTGCAGCAGGATGTTGTAGACATCCGGGTGAGCCTTTTCCATTTCGTCCAAGAGCAAGACGCAATGCGGGTGCTGGTCGACCTTGTCGGTCAGCATGCCGCCCTGATCAAAGCCGACATAGCCGGGGGGCGCGCCAATCAGGCGGGAAACCGCGTGTTTCTCCATGTATTCCGACATATCGAAGCGGATCAGTTCCACGCCAAGGGAAGAGGCAAGCTGCTTGGCCACCTCGGTCTTGCCGACACCGGTGGGGCCTGCAAACAGGTAATTGCCGATGGGCTTTTCGGGTTCGCGCAGGCCAGCACGGGCAAGCTTGATCGCCGAGCAAAGCGCGGTGACTGCCTTGTCCTGGCCGAAGACGACCCGTTTCAGAGTCTTTTCCAGATCGCGCAGGGTTTCGGCGTCGTCCTTCGACACGGTTTTCGGCGGGATGCGGGCAATCTTGGCAACGACAGCCTCGATCTCTTTCACGCCAAGGCTTTTGCGGCGCTTGGATTCGACGAACAGGTGCTGCGCGGCACCAGCCTCATCAATCACGTCGATGGCGCTGTCGGGCAGTTTGCGGTCATGGATGTAGCGCGCGGCCAGTTCCACCGCCGACTTGATCGCATCGTTGGTGTATTTGAGGTCGTGGTGTTCCTCGAAATGCGGCTTCAGACCCATCAGGATCTTGATGGCATCCGGCACGGACGGCTCGTTCACGTCGATCTTCTGAAACCGGCGCGCAAGGGCGCGGTCCTTTTCGAAGTGTTGGCGGAATTCCTTGTAGGTGGTCGAGCCCATGCAGCGCAGTTTGCCGCCCTGCAACGCGGGTTTCAGCAGGTTCGACGCATCCATCGCGCCGCCACTGGTCGCACCCGCGCCAATGACGGTGTGAATTTCGTCGATGAACAGGATCGCGTCGGGGTGATCCTCAAGCTCTTTCATCACCTGTTTCAGGCGTTCTTCAAAGTCGCCGCGATAGCGGGTCCCGGCCAGCAGCGCGCCCATGTCGAGGCTGAAGATCGTCGCCTTGGACAGAATCTCGGGCGTTTCGCCGTTCACGATCTTGCGGGCCAGACCCTCGGCGATGGCTGTCTTGCCGACACCGGGGTCACCGACCAGCAGGGGGTTGTTCTTTCGGCGGCGGCACAGGACCTGAATCGCCCGCTCGACCTCAAGCTCACGGCCGATCAGGGGATCGACCTCGCCTTTCAAAGCCTTGACGTTCAGGTCGACGCAATACTTTGACAGGGCGGATTCCTTGGCCTCACCAGCTTCGGCTTTTGGCGTCTCATGCGGCTCGTCTGCACCCTGCACGGGGCGGGCTTCACCAAAGGACGGGTCCTTGGCCACGCCATGCGCGATGAAATTGACCGCGTCGTAGCGGGTCATGTCCTGTTCTTGCAGGAAGTAGGCCGCATTCGACTCGCGTTCGGCAAAGATCGCAACCAGCACATTCGCGCCGGTCACTTCGGTCCGGCCCGAGGATTGCACATGGATCGCCGCGCGCTGGATGACGCGCTGGAAGGCGGCGGTCGGCACAGCCTCACTGCCTTCGACATCGGTGACCAAAGTTGACAGGTCATCGTCGATGAAATCGGTCAGTGTCTTGCGCAGTTCGTCCAGATTGACCGAGCAGGCCTTCATGACCCGGATGGCGTCGGGCTCTTCGGTCAGGGCCAGCAGAAGATGTTCCAGCGTCGCCAGTTCATGGCGACGGGAGTTGGCAAGCGCCAGGGCGCTGTGAATGGCGTGCTCGAGCGTGGTTGAAAACGATGGCACTTGAGTGCTCCTGTTCTGCAGGTCGAGGGGGGCGACGGGCCCACCTGAACCATGGCCTCATAAGTTTAAAGTTCGGTTTTCCGCGCCGCAGTTCAAGCGCTATCTTCCAGATTTCGGGGTTTCTCCCGGGTCCTCACGCCATTTGTGATAGGGGGCATTCAGAACTTGTCTTTTCTGGCCCGGATTTCGGCGAAAACGGTGGCATCGTCGGCACCGCCCAAGCCAACCGCGGCTTTTAGAGCGGGCAGATGCACCCGCAGATAAGGGTTCGTCGCCAGTTCAACCTCCAGTTTGACAGGAAGCGTCGGACGGCCTTGCGCCCGCAAAGTTGCGACCTCAGCAATACGCAAGATAAGCGCGGGATTGTCGGGTTCAAGGGTCGCGGCAAAGCGCAGGTTCGCGGCGGTGTACTCATGGCCCGAACAGATCAGCATTTCCGGGAGTAGTGCCGCGAATTTCTGCATGGTGGCGTGCATCTGCCGGGCGGTGCCCTCGAAGAGCCGCCCACAGCCCCCGGCCATCAGACTGTCAGCGGTAAAGGCATAGCCGCTTGTCGGCATCAGAAAGGCGATGTGGCCGATGGTATGGCCCGGAGCCTCGATGACATGAACTTCTTCCGAGCCAATCTGGAAGCGGCTGCCCTCAGCCAGCGTTTCGTCCAGGCGGGGAAGGCGAAGGGTATCGGCCGCGGCACCCCAGACCCGGGCATGGGTGCAGGCGCGCAGAGTTTCGACCCCCTGAATGTGGTCGTCATGGTGATGCGTGATCAGGATGTCGGTCAGCCGCCACCGATGGGCATCCAGCGCGCCAAGAATGGGTCCTGCCTCGGGGACGTCGATGACGGCGGTGCGACCGCTGGCGCGGTCATGGACAAGGTAGGCGTAGTTGTCGGCAAGACAGGGCACGGTGATCAGTTCAAGCGGCATGGTCTTTGCACTTTCAACAGGTATGATGCGCAGGATTGACCCAAAGGCAGCCTGGCGCAATGCATCTTGATGTCCTCGACCTGCGGAATTTCTACTATCGCACAGCGTTGGGCCGGGTCGCTCAGCGGGCGATCCGGGATCAGGTGGTCAAGCTTTGGCCGCCAGCGGCAGGACAGACCGTGGTCGGTTTCGGTTTTGCGGTGCCGCTTTTGCGTCCCTATCTGCCCGAAGCGCGCCGGGTCGTCGGGCTTATGCCGGGGCCGCAGGGGGTGATGCCCTGGCCTGCGGGGATGGAGAATGTCTCGGTCCTTTGCGAGGATACTGCTTGGCCGCTGCCGACCGGGCTAGTCGACCGGCTGGTGCTGATGCACGGACTGGAGACGTCCGAGAACCCCTCGGCTGTATTGGAGGAATCGGCGCGTGTGCTTGGACCGGGGGGGCGCGCGCTGTTCATTGTGCCGAACCGCACCGGGTTGTGGTCACGCCGCGATGTGACGCCCTTCGGCTTTGGCAGGCCCTATTCCGTGGCCCAGCTTGAGGCGCAACTGAAGCGCCACGGCTTTACCCCGGAACGTAGCCAGTCGGTCCTGTTCGCGCCGCCGTCTACAGCCCGATTCTGGCTTCGGTCCGCGAATTTCTGGGAAGGCTTCGGCCGCCGGATGCCCTGGCTTGCCGGCGGCGTGCTGATGGTCGAGGCGACAAAGCAGGTTTATGCCCCAACCCAAGGCGGCTTGCGGGCAGCCGTTCGCAAGCCACTTAAGGCGCTGGAGGGGGTCCGCGGCGGGCTTCCAAAGCCGGCGCTGAACCGGAACGGAAAGGACGCCTGAGGTCGACCTTCGAACACTTGCAGCACAAGCGACACAATGTCTCGCTAAACCATCCTCGAACGCTCACGAAAGGGCAAGCAACCCGGTTGCGGGGTGGTAAAGCCTCTGCTAAGGACGCCCCCGACGGACAGACTTGCAACTCGCGGACAAGTGGGCGCAGGAACGGACAAGCGGCTGGGGGAACCGAAAACCCGGTCAAGAGAAAGCGGAAGGGTTGACGTGTCAGAACCAGCATCGATCTCACTGGGTATCGCCACTCGCTACGCCACGGCTTTGTTCGAGCTGGCCAAGGAATCGGGCGCCCTGACGGCGCTGGAATCAGACATTGCCGGACTTGGGGATGCGATGGCCGCCAGCGACGATCTGCGCGCCATGATCGCGTCGCCTGTGGTGTCGCGCGATGACCAGAGCAACGCAATCGCGGCAATCGGTGTCAAGCTTGGGGTCAGCGAGCTGATGGCCAATACGCTCGCGCTTATGGCGGGCAAGCGGCGCCTGTTCGTGCTGCCGCAGCTGTTGGCCAATCTTGCCGACCAGATTGCCGCTGAAAAGGGCGAAGTGACCGCTGAGGTGTCAGCTGCCCGCGCGCTGACGGCGGCCCAATCCAAGAAACTTGCCGAGACGCTGAAAGTCCGCGTCGGCAAGACCGTGAAACTGAAAACCACTGTCGATGAAAGCCTCATCGGCGGTCTTGTCGTCAAGCTCGGCTCGACCATGATCGATACCTCGGTCAAGGCGAAGCTCGAGGCTCTCCAGAATGCAATGAAAGAGGTTGGGTGATGGGAATTCAGGCTGCTGAGATCTCTGCGATCCTGAAAGAGCAGATCAAGAACTTTGGCAAGGATGCCGAAGTGGCCGAAGTCGGCCGCGTGTTGTCGGTCGGTGACGGGATTGCCCGCGTCCACGGCCTGGACAACGTGCAGGCCGGCGAGATGGTCGAATTCCCCGGTGGCATCCGCGGGATGGCGCTGAACCTCGAAGTCGACAACGTCGGCATCGTGATCTTCGGTTCCGACCAGGACATCAAGGAAGGCGACACCGTCAAGCGCACCAAGTCCATCGTGGACGTGCCGGTTGGCAACGGTCTTCTGGGCCGCGTGGTTGACGGCCTTGGCAACCCGATCGACGGCAAGGGGCCCATCGCCTCGACCGAGCGTCGCGTGGCCGACCAGAAAGCCCCGGGCATCATCCCGCGCAAGTCGGTCCATGAACCGATGGCGACCGGCCTGAAAGCCGTTGACGCGATGATCCCGATCGGCCGTGGCCAGCGTGAGCTGATCATCGGCGACCGCCAGACCGGCAAGACCGCCGTGGCTCTGGACACGATCCTGAACCAGAAGTCGTACAACGACGCGGCTGGTACCGACGAATCGAAAAAGCTGTACTGCATCTATGTCGCCATCGGCCAGAAGCGCTCGACCGTGGCACAGCTGGTCAAGAAGCTGGATGAAAGCGGCGCTTCCGCCTACACCATCGTTGTGGCCGCAACCGCATCCGACCCGGCGCCCTTGCAGTTTCTGGCGCCCTATGCCGCGACCGCAATGGCGGAATTCTTCCGCGACAATGGCCGCCACGCGCTGATCATCTATGATGACCTGTCGAAGCAGGCTGTTGCCTACCGCCAGATGTCGCTGCTGCTGCGCCGTCCGCCGGGCCGTGAAGCCTATCCGGGCGACGTGTTCTATCTTCACAGCCGCCTGCTGGAGCGGTCGTCGAAGCTGAACGAAGATTTCGGTTCGGGCTCCTTGACCGCGCTGCCGATCATTGAAACGCAAGGCGGCGACGTGTCGGCCTTCATTCCGACGAACGTGATCTCGATCACCGACGGCCAGATCTTCCTGGAAACAGAACTGTTCTATCAGGGCATCCGCCCCGCCGTGAACACCGGTCTGTCGGTGTCGCGCGTCGGTTCGTCCGCGCAAACCAATGCGATGAAATCGGTGGCTGGCAAGGTCAAGCTTGAACTCGCCCAGTACCGCGAAATGGCGGCCTTTGCGCAGTTCGGGTCCGACCTTGACGCATCCACTCAGCAGCTCTTGAACCGCGGCGCGCGTCTGACGGAACTGATGAAGCAGAACCAGTATTCGCCGATGTCGAACGCCGAAATCGTCTGCGTGATCTATGCGGGCACAAGCGGCGCGCTGGACAAGGTTGCGGTCAAGGATATCGGCCGTTTCGAGGCTGGTCTTCTCAAGCACCTGCGCACCACGGGCAAGGCCTTGCTGGACGACATCACCAAGAACGACCGCAAAGTCGCGGGCGATCTGGAGAAAGCCATCAAGGCTGAAATCGCGGCATTCGCCAAAGACTTCGCTTGAACCCGGCCCTGAAGGAGTAGGCAGATGCCCAGCCTAAAGGACCTAAAGAACAAGATCGCGAGTGTTAAGAACACCCGCAAGATCACCAAGGCGATGCAGATGGTCTCTGCCGCCAAGCTGCGCCGTGCGCAGGAAGCCGCCGAAGCCGCCCGGCCCTTTGCCGAGCGGATGACGGCGGTGATGACGGCGCTTGCCGCCGGTGTCGGCACCGGCGAAGGCGCGCCCAAGCTTCTGGCCGGAAACGGCCGGGATCAGGTGCATCTTCTGGTGGTGATGACCAGTGAACGCGGCCTGTGCGGCGGCTTCAACTCGTCGATCGTCAAGCTGGCCCGGCTGCGGGCCAACGAACTGGTGGCACAAGGCAAGACGGTCAAGATCCTGACCGTCGGCAAGAAGGGCCGCGAGCAGCTTCGCCGCGACTGGGGCCACACGTTCATCGGCCATGTCGATATGGGCGAGGTCAAGCGCGTCGGCTATGTCAACGCGCAAGCTGTCGCGCGCGAGGTCATGGCGGCCTTCGAGGCTGACGAGGCCGATGTGGTGACGATCTTCTACAACCGCTTCCAGTCGGTGATCGCCCAGATCCCGACGATGAAGCAGGTCATCCCCGCCACGTTCGACGGAGACGCAACCACCGCCCTTTACGACTATGAACCATCGGAAGAGGCAATCCTTGCCGACCTTCTGCCGCGCAGCATCGCGACCCAGATCTTCACCGCTCTTCTTGAAAACGGCGCCTCGGAACAGGGCGCGCGGATGTCCGCCATGGACAACGCGACCCGCAACGCAGGCGACATGATCACCAAGTACACGACGATCTACAACCGTTCGCGTCAGGCTGCGATCACCAAAGAGCTTATCGAAATCATTTCGGGCGCTGAGGCGCTCTGACGAACCCGGAGTATAAGACAATGGCAAAAGCACCGAAAGCCGCCGCCGCTGCGGGCCGCGTGACCCAGGTCATCGGCGCCGTCGTCGACGTTCAGTTCGACGGCGATCTGCCTGCGATTCTGAACGCGCTGATCACGGACAACAACGGCAAGAAGCTGGTCCTTGAAGTGGCCCAGCACCTTGGCGAAAGCACGGTCCGCACCATCGCCATGGACGCGACCGAAGGACTTGTTCGTGGCGCTGGCGTCAGCGACACCGGTGCACCTATCCAGGTGCCGGTGGGCGACGCGACGCTGGGCCGCATCCTGAACGTCATCGGCGAGCCGGTTGACGAAAAGGGCCCGGTCAATGCAGCCGAGTATCGCTCGATCCACCGCGCTGCCCCGTCCTTTGCGGAACAGGCGACCGAATCCAAGGTTCTGGTAACCGGCATCAAGGTGATCGACCTTCTGGCCCCCTACGCCAAGGGCGGCAAGATCGGCCTGTTCGGCGGCGCTGGTGTGGGCAAGACGGTTCTGATCATGGAACTGATCAACAACATCGCCAAAGTGCACTCGGGCTTTTCGGTGTTCGCCGGTGTTGGTGAACGGACCCGTGAAGGCAACGACCTTTACCACGAGATGATCGAATCCGGGGTTATCAACCTGGAAGACATGACCAAGTCGAAAGTGGCCCTTGTCTACGGTCAGATGAACGAACCGCCGGGGGCGCGTCTGCGTGTCGCCTTGTCGGGTCTGACCTTGGCCGAACAGTTCCGCGACCAGTCCGGGACCGACGTTCTGTTCTTCGTCGACAACATCTTCCGCTTTACCCAGGCCGGTTCCGAAGTGTCGGCGCTGCTTGGCCGTATCCCTTCGGCCGTGGGCTATCAACCGACGCTGGCGACCGACATGGGCGCGCTGCAGGAACGTATCACCTCGACCAAGGCTGGCTCGATCACCTCGGTTCAGGCGATCTACGTTCCGGCCGACGACCTTACCGACCCTGCCCCGGCAACCTCGTTCGCCCACCTTGACGCCACGACCGTTCTGTCGCGCGCCATCTCGGAGCTTGGGATCTACCCGGCCGTCGACCCGCTCGACTCGACTTCGCGTCTGCTGGACCCGGCGGTCATCGGTGACGAGCATTATGCCGTGGCCCGTTCGGTTCAGGGTATCCTTCAGCGCTACAAGTCGCTGCAGGACATCATCGCCATCCTTGGCATGGACGAACTGTCGGAAGAGGACAAGCTGACCGTGGCCCGCGCCCGGAAGATCCAGCGCTTTCTGTCGCAGCCGTTCGACGTGGCGAAGGTCTTTACCGGTTCGGACGGTGTTCAGGTTCCGCTGGAAAAGACCATCTCGTCCTTCAAGGCGGTGGTTGCCGGTGAATACGACCACCTGCCGGAAGCGGCCTTCTACATGGTCGGCGGCATCGATGAGGCTATCGCCAAGGCTGCCAAACTCGCCGCCGCTGCGGCCTAAGGGGGAACAATGGCACAGACCGTGCAGTTCGACCTTGTCAGCCCCGAACGCAGGCTTGCCTCGTTCGCGGCGACCGAGGTGCAGATCCCGGGCCAGATGGGCGACATGACCGCGATGGAGGGGCACGCCCCCACCATCACCGGCCTGCGCCCGGGCATCCTGCGGGTGATCGGGACCGAGGGGACCAAGTCCTATGTCGTGACCGGTGGCTTTGCCGAAATCAGCGCGACGAGCGTTTCCGTTCTGGCTGAGCTTGCGGTTCCGCTGGATGAGCTGACACCCGCCAAGCTGGACGCGCTGGTTGCCGACGCCTGCGAGGCAGCAGCCGTCAACACCGACAGGGACGCTGCCGACAAAGCTGTGGCCGATCTGCACGCGCTGCGAGCTACTGCTTTCGTTTGACCCGCACAGGTTGAATTGGGAAAGTAATATAGCGAGGACCCCGGCGAAGTCAGGGGTCCTTAGCTTTTTTTTACCAAGTTTCCAACGAATCCGTCTAAAGTTGCGTTGGGTAGCGTATCGAGATGTTCATGAAACGGTTCTCCGGCCTTTTCGGTATTCAGCATGGTTCACGTATCCTGTTCTCTGATTTTGGGAACGACGGAGTGATGTGGACCGGCTTTGGCCCCCGCGAAATCCGACTGCAACAAGAGTTCTCCGAAGCATTTCTGGAACCACCTCATGTGATGATTGGCCTGTCGATGTGGGACATCGACCGCAGGGCGAACTCACGGGTCGACATCACCGCCGAGGATATTTCAACAACCGAATTTCAGCTGGTCTTCCGCACATGGGGCGACAGCCGGATCGCCCGGGTCAGGGCGGACTGGACAGCAATCGGCTGCGTCCCCGATGATGAAAACTGGGATGTAAGCTGACCCGGGAACGGTCTGCTTCAATCGAAAGAACCAACTGACGGCGGCTCAGCCTGAGGAAACCTGGCTCTGGTTCGGCAATGACGTCCGCTGAACAAGCCAGCCTGCGGCGATCCAAGACAAAGCTGCAACAAGCCCTCCGGCATAGCCGTCAACTGCATAGTGCCATCCAAGAAGAACCGATCCGATCATGATGCCCATGGCGAAGAGAGACATGAGCACGCCCAGCAATCTGGAGAATTGGAACGCGACGATGGCCATCAGGACAGACGACGCGACATGCATGCTGGGAAAGGCGGATATCGCGTTGATCTGCTGGCCGCTGATGTGCCATCGCCAGAGCAAGGCTTGGGTATCGACCACAGTCAGTGCGCCGGTCAACGCATGGGCTTTCAGCACCTGCATAAGCGGTTCATAGGTGCTGCCAAGACCCAGGTTGGCAAAATAGGGCGGGCCGGCCGAGGAAAACAGCGTCGCAAGAAGGTTGCCGCCAATCGACCAGGTCAGGATGAAGGCGATCAGATAGCGGATGCGGTGCGGATTGTCGGTCCGAAGAAAACAGGCGATGACCAGCACGAAGTACATCAGGAACAGCCAGAGATTGTAGATGCCGGTGAAGAACGACAACGAGTAATGCGCCCCGAACACAGCGTCCAGGAATTCATGCGGCAAGGTCCCGAAATGCAGGACCCTATCAAGCTCCGAGAAATCCGCGTCCCAGGAGAAAGGATTCAAGACGGGCAGCAGGTTCTTGAGCTGTGCAAACGAGACCAGCACCATTGTCATCAACACGGCAGCGATGAATCCGCCAAGCATCCGGTCGCGGTCGGTAACAAAACTCCAAACTTCAGTCTTGAGCGCGGCCATTCGGTCAGGCGATCGCTGAACATATGTCAGCTGCAGAAGCCGCCAGAAAAGGACTAGAAAGATCATCTGCGGGATCATGAGGGCAAAGCTGGCAAACACGACCGCGAACTTCGCAGAAGAGTTCTGATCGGATTCGGCATAGTGCAGCGTAAAGGAGATGGCCGCATAGATGGCCACGATAATGGCCAGAACGGCGTGGGTTCGAACCTGGCGGGCCAATAGCTGCGTCCGTTCCTGATTCGACACCTTGAACCCCTATCCGCCGCAAAGTGCCTTTTTGCCGGTAGACCCGGCAAGACTGGCCCTGAGACCGCCCGATCAGCTGCGCTGATATAGCCCCTCGTAGATCGGGACCAGAGTATCCGTTTCGAACAGGGAAGACACCGACATCCCACCCCAGATGTTCAGGATCGCCTGGGCAAACATCGGCGCGGTTGGCACGATGCGGATGTTCTTGGCCGCCTTAACCGCCTCGGTCGGATCGATCGAATCGGTGATCACCAGCGATTTCATCACCGAATTCTGGACCCTCTCGACCGCAGGGCCGGACAGAACGCCGTGGGTGATGTAGCTGTGAACTTCGACGGCGCCGGCCTCCATCAGCGTTTCGGCAGCTTTGCACAGGGTTCCGGCCGTGTCGCAGATGTCATCGACGATGATGCACTTGCGGCCTTTGACATCCCCGATGACGGTCATCCCGGCAATCTCGCCCGCCTTTTCGCGGCGCTTGTCGACGATGGCCAGAGGGGCATTGATCCGCTTGGCCAGCTCCCGCGCCCGGGCCACACCGCCGACATCGGGCGAGATGACCATCAGGTCGTCCATCTGGCCCTTGAAGTGGTGCTCGATATCAAGGGCAAAGACCGGGCTGGCGTACAGGTTGTCGACGGGAATGTCGAAGAAGCCCTGGATCTGGGCTGCATGCAGGTCCAGCGTCAGGATGCGGTCCACCCCGGCCGTTTCGATCATGTTTGCCACCAGCTTGGCGGTGATCGGTGTCCGGGCCTTGGAGCGGCGATCCTGGCGGGCATAGCCGAAATAGGGGATCACGGCGGTGATACGCGCCGCCGATGACCGGCGCAGGGCGTCGGTCATGATCAGAAGTTCCATCAGGTTGTCATTCGCCGGGTTCGAGGTCGGCTGGATGACATACATGTCCTCGCCCCGCACATTCTCGAACACTTCGACAAAGATTTCCTGATCGTTGAACCGTTCCACCCGCGCTTCGACCAGATTGACGCTCATCCCCCGGTGCATCGACATCCGCCGGGCAATCGCCTTGGCGAGGGGAGTGTTGGCATTGCCGGAAATAAGCTTCGGTTCGGTGACAGCGGGCATGGCAGCTCCGGATGACGGTTGGATGACGATGGCCCCCGCTTATCACCCGGGTCGGGCGTTGCAAACCTGCCGTAGCGCGTCGCGCGTGAAAATCCTTGGGGCCGCGTCAGAGGGCGGCAAGGAAGGCATCGACATCTTCAGCCGTGGTTGACCAACTGGTCACCAGCCGCGCCCGCTCAAGGCCGTCAGAGGTGGGTATCCGGGAAAAGACCGCGCCCGCGGCCTCCAGTCGGTCATGAGTGCCAGTTGGCCACGCCGGGAACAGCATGTTGGCCGGGGCCTCGGGCACCATGACCCCCTTTGCCCGAAGCCCACTGGCCAGCCGTTGCCCCATCGCGTTGGCCTCGGCAGCCAGCCGCAGCCAAAGCCCGTCGGTCAAGTAGGCCTCCATCTGTGCAGAGAGGAACCGGTGCTTGGAGGCAAGATGCCCACCCCGCTTGCGCCGCAACTCCAGTTCCCACGCCTTGGCCGGGTCGAACACGACCACCGCTTCGACACCAAGGCAGCCGTTCTTGGTGCCGCCCAACGACAGCACGTCGATGCCCGCGCGCCAGGTCAGATCGGCCGGGCTGGCCCCGGTCGCCACCAGCGCATTGGCAAAGCGGGCACCGTCCAGATGGCAGGGCATGCCATTTGCGCGTGCAAGGCTGGTGAGATCGGCGATTTCAGCCGGGGAATAGACGGTCCCCGCCTCGGTCACATTGGTCAGCGACAGCATCCCGCGCTGGACGCTGTGGACATCGCCCTCGACGACGCCAGGCAGCGCGGCGGCAAGAGTTTCCGGCGTCATCTTGCCCCGGTTGCCGGGCACCAACACCAGCTTTGCCCCGGAATAGAACTCGGGTGCGCCACATTCATCCACGGCGATATGCGCGTGGGAATGGCAGAAGACGGCACCCCAGGGCGGGCAATAACTGGCAATTGCCAAGGCATTCGCCGCTGTTCCGGTGGCCACCAGCCGAACCTCGGCTTTGGGCGCGTCGAAGATCTCGCGCACCAGGGCAGTAACCAGCCCCATTGCGGCATCGGCCCCGTAGGACCGCTCATACCCCGCATTCGCGCGGACAAGTGCAGCCATGACTTCGGGCGCAGCGCCTGAGGTGTTATCAGAACCAAAATACATCAGGGGGTTTCCTCGATCAGATAGTTTTCCCAATCATCTTCCGGAACCACGGATTCAGACAGGGTGATCCCGCGCATCGACTGGCCCGCCTTGTGCGTGCTGTCCGGGTCACCGGTCAGCAACGGATGCCAGTCCGGCAACTTTTTCTTCTGGAACAGCAACTTGTAGGCGCAGGTCGACGGCATCCAGTAGGCGATCTTTGGCAGGGTCTTCGGCGACAGGAACACGCATTCCGGCACATGCTGCTTACGGTTTGCATAGTCGCTGCACCGGCACGTGTCGCCGTCAAACAGCCTGCAGGCGATGCGGGTATAGGCCACCTCGCCGGTGTCTTCATACTCCAGCTTGTTCAGGCAGCACTTGCCGCAGCCGTCACACAAGGCCTCCCATTCGGTGGGGGTCATCTTTGTCAGGGGAACGGTTTCCCAGAACCGGGGGCGCAGCTTTTCCATGGTCGCAAAATGCTTTGGCGCGACAGAAAAGGAAAGGGGTTGCAGCGCCTGTCAGAGCGCTGAAAGGATTTCCTGTGCTCGCTGGCAATCCGCGTCCATCTGGTCGATCAGCGCCGGAAGGCCATCAAACTTCAGCTCGGGTCGCAGGTAATCAACCAGCGCGATCGACAGGTGCTGGCCGTAAAGATCGCCTTTGAAGTCAAAGAGGAAGGTTTCCAAATTCGGTCGGTTTTCCCCGAACATCGGCCGCACCCCCAAGGATGCAGCACCGTGGTAGCTGCCCGCCTGCGGTCCGGTCAGAATGTCGACCAGCACGGCATAGACCCCAAGCCTTGGCAGATGCAGCCCGTCCAGCGACATGTTGGCCGTGGGATAACCAAGCTCGCGTCCGCGCTTTTCGCCGTGCAGGACCTCACCGTCGATCCGGTGCCAGTGACCCAGCATGGCCTGCGCATCGCGTGGGCGACCCTCGGCCAGCGCCTTGCGGATCTGGGTCGATGATATTTCAGTCCCGGCATCCGTTACCAAGGGGGCAATCGTGGTGCGGATCCCTGCGGCAGTGCAAAGCCTTGCAAGGTCATCGGCCTTGCCCTTGCGGCCTTTGCCAAAGCAGAAATCCGCGCCGACGACGACATGCGAAATCCCAAGGCCATCGGCCAGAACCTGCGTCACAAAGTCGCCCGGCGTCAGATCGGCAAGGGTGGCGTCAAAGGGCAGTTGGAACAGACGCCGGACGCCCAGCCGCGCCAGCCGGTTGGCGCGGGCTTCGGCGTTCATCAGGCGAAAGGCGGAGGCGCCGGGGGCAAAATATTGCCGCGGATGGGGTTCAAAGGTGACGATGCCAAGGGGGTCAGCGCCACGAGCAAGGTCGATCACCGACCGGTGCCCGCGATGCACGCCATCGAAATTACCCATCGCGACGGATGCGCCGCGAGACGCCGGATCAAGGTCCCGCCAATGAAAGTGCTGCTGCATCCTGCCCTTGGTTCGGACCTGCGGCCCGTCAGTCGAACTTGCGGCTTGGCGCAAGAACCAGCGCTTCACCCTTCAGAACCACGGTTTTACCCACCAAGGCCAGGGTTTCAAGGGTCACCCTGCGTTTCGCATGGTCTATTGCAGTTACCGTCACCTCGGCCCGGACAATATCTCCGGGTCGGACCGGGGCCATGAACCGCAGCGATTGGCCAAGATACACGGTGCCATGCCCTGGAAGCTGCTCGCCGATGACCGCCGAAATCAGCCCGGCGGTCAGCATGCCATGCGCGATCCGGCCTTCGAAAATCGTCGCTTGCGCATAGTCTTCGTCCAGATGAACCGGGTTCCGGTCGGTCGAGATTTCGGCGAAAAGCTGGATATCCCGGTCTGTCACCACCTTTTGCAGGTGCCGCGACATGCCGATTTCGATGTCTTCGATGCAGATCGTGCCGCGGGGCATATTGTCCAGCATGGTTGCCGATTCCTTGGGGAACACGGCGCAAGCCTAACAGATGCCGCAGCGCAGCGCAATCCGTTGCGCAATAAATGTTCGCCTGCTGAGCGTGTATTGAACGAATATTACCGCAGCCGCCCCATGGCAAAACTCGCCGAAAGCTGACGCGCAGCCAGCCAGTTGTCCAGAAGCCCCTGATCGGGGTTCTCGACATCCGGACCAAAGCTTTCCGCTTGAAGCCCGCCGGTGATGAACAGAGTGTCCATCCCTTCGGCCATGCCGCCCTGAACGTCGGTGGAAATCCCGTCGCCGATGCACAGGATCTGCGGATCAGCCAAGCCGGAAACCTCGCCCAGACGCCGCCGCGCAAGGTCATAGATCGGAGGATGCGGCTTGCCAAAGTACAGCGCGCTGCAGCCCATCGCCTCATAGGCCTGGGCAAGCGCACCGGCGCAGTAAAGCCGACGCTCGCCCATGTCGACGACGATGTCGGGGTTGGCGCACAGCATCGGCAGACCCATGGTCTTGGCCAGCAACAGCGCCGCGCGGTAGTCGTCGGGGGTTTCCGTCTGGTCATCGGCAAGTCCGGTGCAGACGATGCCCTCGGCATTTTCCAACGCGACACGGGTGATCGGCGGCTGGGACTTGGCGAAGGCGGCCAGATCCTCGGAAAAGTCGGTGAAAAAGGGTTCGTCCTTTAGCGCGCCAATGTGGTGGACACGGCGACCGACAGCCCCCGACAGCATCCCCATCTGCGCAGCATCGCCCGATGTAACGACGATATCCCAGCAGTCACGCGGGGCACCCATCGCATCCAGTTGCTTGATCACGCTGGATTTCGGGCGCGGGGCGTTGGTCAGAAGGACCGCCCGCCCACCATTCGCCCGAAAGCCCTGCAGGGCGGCAACGGCGGCCGGAAAGGCCGTCTTGCCATTGTGCAGACAGCCCCACAGGTCGCAGAAGACGGCGTCATAGCGCCCCGACAGCGCGGACAATGAAGATAGAATCTCGGTCATTCAGCGGGGCCCGCCAACAAATTACAGTTTCAGCGCCGGGATGATCTGCTTCTTGCGGCTCATCACACCTGGCAGGACGACCGTATCGCCGGTGACGGTGACACCGAACGACGCCTCGGCCATCTGCTTGACCAGATCGTTCGGCACCAGAAGCGTCGCCTCTTCGCGAAGGATGTCGACCACGAACAGCAGCACCTGATCGGCGCCGTCTTCTTTCGCGACGCCCGGCATCGTGGCCATCAGGCTGTCCTTGCGATCCAGCACAATCTTGGGCGCGGTGGTTTCAAGCACCGAGACGCGCAGTTCCTTGCCCGCGACGTTGTATTCCTTGCTGTCCATCCGCAAAAGTTCGGCGTCGGAAAAGGCGGATACGTCAGACTTGGCCTCGAACATCTTTGCTGCAAGCTCGGGGATCGACACGCCCAGATCGGCAGCAAGCTTTTCGGCGACGGCACGATCATGGTCGGTGGTGGTAGGCGACCGGAACTCCAGCGTGTCGGACAGGATGCACGACAGCATCGCGCCCTTGATCTCGCGCGGAAGTTTGGCGACGTCTTCACCCATGATGTCATGCATCACCGTGGCGGTGCAGGCCAGCGGGCGGATCACGACGTTGATCGGGGTCTTGGTCTTGAGGCCCCCGACCAGCATGTGATGGTCGATGATCGCCATGATATTGGCGTCGTTGATAGAGGGCGGCAATTCGGCGGGGTTGTTGGTGTCGACGATCACCACATTCTGGCCCGCTGCCACATCGGCGATGATCTCGGGCTTCTCCAGACCCCAGTGCTTCAACACATAGGCCGCTTCGGTGTTCGGCTCTCCCAGCAGAACCGGCTTGGCATCACCGCCGCGCAGGTTGGTCAGATACCAGGCCCAGATGATGGGCGACCCGGTAGAGTCGGTGTCAGGGGATTTGTGGCCGAAGACAAGCGTGGACATGGGTGACAACCTTTGAAGGTGGATTTGCCGCGCGGTATAGGCGACCGCGCGGCCATTGTCACGCCGGGTTGTCCATTGGGGCTAGTGTGCCGCCTTCACGTCATCGCCACGTGTCTTCCACAGCGAGTAGAAGATGCCGGAAGCGATGATGCCGATGGTGATCGCCAGCGACAGGTAGGGGTCGAACTTGCCGAAGAAGTAGCTGTAGAAGCCCTTCAAACCGATGAAGATCAACACCACCGCCAGCGCATACTTCAGGTAGTGGAAGCGGTGCACCAGAGCAGCCAGCGCAAAGTAAAGCGCGCGCAGACCCAAGATCGCCATGATGTTCGCGGTGTAGACGATGAACGTATCCGTTGTGATCAGAAAGATCGCCGGGACCGAGTCGACCGCAAATATCAGGTCAGCGAAGTTGATCACGATCAGCGCCACGAACAGCGGTGTGGCGAACATCACCAGCTTTCCGGTCGTCGGGTGCGGCTGACGGACAAAGAACTTCTGCCCGTGCAGGTCCTTGGTTACGTTCATGTATTTCGCAGTCATCTTGACCACCGGGTTTTTCGACACATCCATGTCGCCCTCGGGGACGACCAGCATCTTGACGCCGGTCAGGGCAAGGAATGCGGCAAAGACGAGCGTTACCCAAGCATAGGTCGAGATCAGTTCGGCCCCGATGGCGATCATGATGCCGCGCAGGATGATCACGCCGACGATGCCCCAGACCAAGGCGCGATACTGGTATTTCCGAGGAATGGCGAAATAGCCGAAGATCAAGGAGATGACGAAGACGTTGTCGATCGAGAGGACCTTCTCGATTATATAGCCTTGGAAATAGGCCGCGACCGGGTTGGTGCCGTCGCTGGTGACCAACGTGCCGTTTGCCCAAGCCCACCAGATATAACCGCCGAACAGGATGGCGATGAAGATGTAGAAGGCCGACAGCTTCAGGCTTTCGGCGACCCCAAGCTCATGATCGCCCTTGTTCAAGACACCAAGGTCGAAAATCATCAGCGTGACCACGACCCCAAGGAAGGCCAGCCACATCCACAGCGGCTTGCTTAAAAATATCAGAAAAAGGAAATCCATCCCCGTTTACCCTATCTTTTGGGTGCGTCGAGAGGTCAGCCTTTTTAAGGGGCAGGGCGCCGGGCATGACATCGAGCACGATTTCTCGATGCGGTCCGACATCACGATGACCTGAAAGTCTTGTCGTCGTCAGAGGGGCCCGTCCCGCAGGCTGTAAAATGGCGTCAATCTGACCAATGTCAACCGCCATACGCAAATTTCGCGCAGGAGGTTCAGGCGGAACTTCCGGGCGCGGAAGCCTCGTGCTTGTGGCGCATCCGGGATCAGCCACCCGCGAGCGGCGCAAGGCGATGTGCTGCCGGGGGATACCGGGTGCTGGAATACCTGACGGACGTCTTTGCCGGAAAGCTGCCCCGCGAACGGGTAGACTAGGCGCGCAAGCTGAAACCCCGGGCCAGATGGTTGCGCACGAACCAGATCATCACCACCCCCGGCACCAGCGAGAGGCAGGTCATCGCCATGACCATGCCGATGTCGGTCTGAAACCCGAACATCGCCTGTAACGCCATGGTGATCGGCTTGCCGCCGGTCACCGTCAGGATGCGGGCAAAGACCACCTCGACCCATGAGAAGATGAAACAGAAGAACGCCGCCACCCCGATCCCGGGTGCTATCGCCGGGATCAGGTGGTAAAAGAAAAAGGACGGGCCGGAGTGGCCATCCAGAAACGCGGTTTCGTCCAGCTCGCGCGGCACCGCCCGGATGAAGCTTTCCAGAATCCAGATCGCGACCGGCAGGTTGAAAAGGCAATGGACAAGGGCAATCCCGACCGGCGAATTCACCAGCCCGAATTGCGAGAACAGGATGAAGATCGGCAAGGACAAGACCACCGGCGGCGTGACCCGGAAGACCAGAATGACCAGCAGGAAATGCCGGTCGCCCAGAAACCGGAACCGCGCCAGAGCATAGGCCGCAGGCAGCGCCAGCGCGATGCAGAAGACCACGTTCAAGACGACATAGATGCCGGAATTGACCATTGCCGCCCGCAACGCAGAGTCAGCCAGCACCGCGCTGTAGTTCATCAGGCCGACGGTCCCCTGTGCCAGTTCCACATCGGGAAGGGTCACGGTGAAGCTGAGGATCACCGCCTGCGCCAGCGGCAACAGGATGAACCCGGCCAAAGCCAGAAGGGCCAGACGGCGCATCATGCCTCACGCTCACGCGTGGCCGCGACAAAGGCCCAGACCACGGCCAGCACGATCAGGAAATACAGGGTCGCCCGCGCCGCCGCCTGACCGTAGGAAAAGCCCTTGATCTCTTCGCCCAGTTCCAGCGACAGGAACCGGGTTGCGTCACTGGGGCCCCCGGCGTTGATCGCAAAGGCCTCGGTGTAAATCATGAAGCTGTCGACAAAGCGCAGCAGGAACACGATGGCCAGCGCGCCTGCGATCTTTGGCAGCTCAATGTGCCGAAAGACTGCCCAGCGCGACGCCCCATCGATCGCGGCGGCTTGGCGATAGGCGTCCGGGATCGCCGACAGCCCGGCATAGGCCAAGACCACGACCAGCCCCAGCCAGTGCCAGGTATCCACCGCAAGGATCAGCGCCCAAGTGTGCCAGCCGGTAAATTTCCAGTCGAACCCGATCGCCGCCAACCCCGGCCCCAAAAGCCCGCTGTCGGAATTGATCAGCCCCAGCCACAGCATCGGGATCATGTTCCACGGCACCACCAGCGGCAGCGCTACCAGCATCAGACCCCAGACCGCGCCCTTGCCCTGCCCCAGCAAGAGCATCGCCACCGCAATTCCCAAGGGCACCTGAATGCCCAGCGCCAAGGTGGAGAACAGCAGGCTACGCCCCAGCGAGGCCACGAACCGATCCGATCCAAGGATATCAGCGAACCAGTCAGCCCCAACCCAATGCACGTCCTTTAGCGTAAAGATATCGTGGAACCCGTAGTTGAAGACGGCAAGCAGCGGCAAAGCCCCCACCACCCCCAGCAACGTCAGGGCGGGAACCAGCAAAAACCAGGCGCGGTTGTCATGGGGGGCCATGCGGCGCAGCCGACGCTCATGCGGGCGCGATGTCAACCCGGGTTGCCTTGGCCACGGGGCGGCCCCTGCCCCGGTCAGCGCCCGGCCACCGCCGTCACTGAACATTCATCGACCCACGGGGCAACTGTTACAATCCGTCGATAGTTCACCGCCATTGCGAAGATGGGGTGCGCGCTGATGCTGCAAGTCAAAGCCGTTACGCGGATGTTCGGCCAGAAGGCAGCAGTCGATGATGCAAGCTTTGTCGTCGATGGGCCGGCCTTCGTCGGCATCATCGGGCGGTCGGGCGCTGGCAAATCCACCTTCCTGCGGATGATGAACCGGCTTCTGGATGCGACCTCGGGCGAAATTCTGGTCGATGGCCGCAACGTGCTGGCGCTGAAGGGCGCCGAGGCGCGGGCCTGGCAGTCGCAATGCGCGATGATCTTCCAGCAGTTCAATCTGGTGCCGCGGATGGATGTGGCGTCGAACGTTCTTCACGGCATCCTGAACCGTCGCGGCACGCTGCAGACCATGTTCAACCTCTGGCCGCGCGCCGACATCCTGCGGGCGCTGGACATCCTTGACCGTCTTGGCATCAGCGAGCAGGCCCCGAAGCGCGCCGAGGCGCTTTCCGGTGGCCAGCAGCAGCGCGTCGCGATTGCCCGCGCGCTGATGCAGGACCCGAAGATCATCCTAGCCGACGAACCCATCGCCAGCCTTGACCCGATGAACGCGCAGATCGTCATGGACGCGCTGAAAAAGATCAACGTCGAAGATGGCCGCATGGTCATCGCCAACCTGCACACGCTGGATACCGCGCGACGCTATTGCGACCGGGTGATCGGCATGCGTGACGGCCGCATTGTGTTCGACGGCACCCCGGACCAGCTTTCCACTGGTGCTGCCCGCGACATTTATGGCGCCGACGACAGTTTCAACGAGGACGCCACGTCGACCTCGATTCCCACCGACACCACGGCTGACCGCAGCTTTGCGGATCAGATGCTGGCGTAACCCGACCACCACCACCGTCCCGGCCATATCGGCCACAACCCATGGAGCTGCCATGAAAAAGCTGCTGACTGCCACCGCAATCACCGCGATCTGCGCGTCCTCGGCCTTCGCCGAAAGCCACGCCATCACCGAATTCAACATCGGCATCCTTGGCGGCGAAAACGCCCAGGACCGCATGGCCTCGACCGAGTGCCTGCGCGTTGCCATGGAGGCCGAGCTTGGCGTTCCGGTCAAGCTGTTCACCCCCGCCGACTATGACGGCGTGATCCAGGGGCTGCTGGGCGGCACCCTTGACTACGCATGGCTGGGTGCTTCGGCCTATGCCAAGGTCTACCTGACCGACCCGGAGTCGGTTGACGTCATGCTGACCAAGCAGAACCTTGACGGCACCACTGGCTACTATTCGATCGGTTTTGCCAAGGCTGACTCGGGCATCACGTCGATCGAAGACGCCAAGGGCAAGGTCTTTGCCTTCGCCGACCCGAACTCGACCAGCGGCTATCTGGTTCCCGCCGCCGAACTGACTGCAAAATTCGGCAAACTGGAAGAGTATTTCGCCGAAGTGAAGATGTCGGGCGGCCATGAGCAAACCATCGTCGGCGTCGCGAACGGTGACTTCGAGGCTGGCGTGTCATGGGCTGACGGCCTGGGCAACTGGGAAGACGGCTTCACCTCTGGCGCGTTCCGCAAGGCCGCCGACGCTGGCCTCGTAGACATGAACACCATCGTCGAAATCTGGCGCTCGACCCTGATCCCCGAAGGTCCGCTGGTCGTCCGTCGCGCCCTGCCGCAGGACGTCAAGGACAAGGTCTATGCGATGATGGACACGATGTGGGCTGACAATCCGGAATGCGCCTACGGCGTGGCTGCCGGTGAAGCCAAAGACTTCGTTCCGGTCAAGCACGAAGACTATCTTGGCATCATCGACGCCCGCAAGCTTCAGGAAGGCATGTAAGCCCTTCTGACCCGCCGGACCCCGCGCTCCCCGGGGTCCGGCATTTTCATATCCGGATGATCCCATGGTTGATGTTGCTTACGGTCCAAGCCCGGGCCACCGCCCGAACCTGTCCGACCCCCGCGAAGCCTATCTTGCCATGGTCCGCCGCAAGCGGATGTATGGCGGCATCATTCTGGTCCTTTTCATCGCCTTCATGGCCTCGGGCTGGATGCTGGCCGAAGAGCGCAACGCCGGTGGCTTCTGGAACGGTCTGCCCAATGTCATCGACTTCCCGGCCGAGGTGTTTTCCGAAGCCTGGACCAACCGCGCCAATCTGCCGGGTATCTTCCTGCGCTCGGTCCCGTCCCTGATCGAGACGTTGAACATCGCCGCCGTTGCGACCCTTCTGGGTGCCATCGCCGCGATGTCGCTGTCCTTGCTGGCGACGCGCGGTCTGGCCCGCTGGCCGCGCCTGATCCCGCTTTTCCGCCGCACCATGGACGCCCTGCGCGCCATCCCGGAAATCGTGATCGCCTTGATGCTGATCTACATTCTTGGCGGTGGCCCGGTCCCCGCCGTCATCGCCATCGCGCTGCATACCGGTGGCGCACTGGGCAAGCTTTTCTCGGAAGTCGCCGAAAACGCCGATCTGAAACCGGTCGAGGGGCTGGCCTCCGTCGGGGCGAACTGGTCGCAGCGCATGTGGCTTGGGGTGATCCCACAGGTGGCGCCGAACTGGCTGTCCTATGCACTCCTCCGCTTTGAAATCAACGTCCGCGCCTCGGCCATCCTTGGTTTTGTCGGTGAAGGCGGCATCGGTCATGACCTGAAACTGGCGATGCAATGGGGTCAGGGCCGCTATGACGAGGTGGTGGCGATTTTCCTTTTGCTGTTCCTTGCCATCGTGGTGATCGACACCGTGTCGGACCACTTCCGCCACAAGCTGGTCAAGGGGACCTAGGCCATGACCGACGCCACGCTTTCGCCGTCGCTGGCCGCCAGCGTCACCGCCAGCTTTGCCGCCCGCCGTCGCATGGCCTTTGCCATCCCGGCGGTGATCCTGGCCTATCTGATCTATGCCGCGATCAGCTTTGATCTTGCAGGCCTGGCCCAGCGGGCCCGGTTTGACAATGCCGCGATCCTTCTGGGCGACTTCTGGTCGCACAAGACCCATGTGACCCGCGACAACCGCACCGGCACGATCGAGGTCGCCATCGAGGGCGAGGCCAGGGGCACCTATCCAGCCGGCATGCTGCCCGACTGGGTGAGCATCACCGAAGGTGTCACCAGCATCGACCTTGGGACCGGCCATTTCGTGACCTATGACGCGGACGGCGCGCGGTTCGTGATCCCCGGCTACGGCACCCTTGATATCCATCCCGAAGGCGGCAAGCCGGTCCTGACCCTGCCCGAAGCCGCCAACGGCGTGGTTCCCGACTGGATTTCAGTATCGGAAAACAAGGTCAGCGTCACCACAGACGCAGGCCGGTTCAACTATACCCGGTCCAAGGTCGAGACCTTCCGGTATGAGGCCGGATGGGAGCTGTTCTTCTTCACCCTCGACAGCCCGTTTTATGGCAAGGGCTGGGGCGAGCTGATCAGCCTTGCCGCCACTGGCGACCGGATCGACCCGGCGCGGTCGAACCTAGGCTACATGGCGTCCGAATTCTGGACCAACAAGATGTGGCGGCACGCCGATGTCGCCTGGGCGATCTTCGAGACGATCCTGATGGCCTTCCTTGGCACAATGACCGCCGCCCTTGTGGCCCTGCCACTGGGCTTTCTGGCCGCGCGCAACTTCAACCCGCTTGGCCCCTTCCGCTTTGCCGTGCGCCGGGTGTTCGACTTCATCCGGGGCGTTGACGGTCTGATCTGGACCATCATCCTGAGCCGCGCCTTCGGGCCCGGGCCGATGACCGGGGCGATCGCGATTGCGCTGACCGATACCGGCAGCTTCGGCAAGATGTTTTCGGAAGCACTGGAAAACATTGACGAGAAACAGGTCGAGGGGATCAAATCCACCGGGGCCAACGCCGCGCAGCGCGCCCGGTTCGGGGTAATCCCGCAGATCACGCCGATCCTTCTAAGCCAGGTGCTTTACTACCTCGAATCCAACACCCGCAGCGCCACCGTCATCGGTGCCATCGTCGGCGGCGGCATCGGTCTTTTGCTGACCCAAGCCATCATAACCCAGAAAGACTGGGAAGAAGTCGCTTATTACATGGTCCTGATCGTCCTTATGGTCATGCTGATGGACAGCCTGTCCGGCTGGATCCGCCGCAAACTGATCAAAGGCGAATGACATGGCCAAACTGTCGCCAACCACCCCGCGTGTGCATGAGGGGTCAAGGATCGTCAATTCGACCTTCGGTGCCTACTGTGAAGTGGGCGCCGGGTCGATCATCGTTAATTCTACCTTTGAGGACTACGCCTATTGCGACCGTCTTGCCGATATTGCCAATACGGTGGTGGGCAAATTTTCCAACATCGCCGCAATGACCCGGATCGGGCCCACTGATCACCCCTATCAGAACGCGGCCCAGCATCATTTCCTCTACCGTTCAAGCTATTACTGGGACGACACCCCCGATGACCCGGCGTTCTTTGCCGCCCGGGCATCCCGCCGCACCAGCCTTGGTGCGGATTGCTGGATCGGCCATGGCGCGATCATCAAGCCGGAAACCACTGTCGGCATCGGGGCCATTGTAGCCGCAGGCGCTGTTGTGACCAAGGATGTCGCCCCATTCATGATTGTCGCCGGTTGCCCCGCCACCCCGATCCGCGCACGGTTTTCAGACTTGGTGATTGATCGGCTGCTGGCACTTGCCTGGTGGGACTGGGACCACGCCCGCCTGCACGCCGCTCTGGAGGATTTCCGCGCGATGCAGGCCGAGACTTTCCTTGAGAAGTACGAAGGCTAATCCTTTAACCAGAACACGAAGGTCAAAGCATCCGGCATCGAGGCCGGGGAAGTTGCGCGTTCATCTGGAACGCCACCAAGGCGGACGGCCAAACGTCGCGATGCGGTATTTTCGGGCATGATCCGCGCCAGCAGGGTGGGGAACGGCAAAGCATCTTTCGCATGGGCCAGATAGGCGCGTGCAGCCTCTTGGGCGAAACCTTGCCCTGAGTCCGCACCGGACCAGATCGTCCAAGTCATCTCGGGCACACTGTCATCGCACATTTGCAACGCGCCGACATGGCCCAACGGACGACCCGTGCTGCGGTTGCACAGGACGAGGCGCCCAAAGCCGCGGATTTCCCAATGGCCGATCATCGCGGCAAGCTTGTCAAAGGCCTGCACGGCAGAATAGGGCCCGCCCGTAAAGCGCGTCCTGTCCGACTGGCAATAGGCGCGATAGGCGGACAGGTCGGCACGTTCCGGTCGCCGCAAGGTCAAGCGCGGGGTTTCAAGTTGAATCATGCCCACATCCGACGCGCGAGTTCCCCCGACAGATGTGCAATGCGCCCAGCACAAAGGGTCATCTCGACGTGGCGGGTGTCGGCATTCACGACTGCGATGTCGGCGCGTGCGCCTGTCCCAAGGTGACCGCGATCTGCCAGCCCCATGATCCGCGCTGGCGCACCCGAGATCATGTCCCAGGCCCTTGGCAGAGTGCAGGTGTCGCGATCCGACAGGGCAAAGGCCGATTGGGAAAGCGCGGGGTAGTAGTAATCCGACATCAGCGCATCGACGAGGCCTTCGCGGATCAGATCCTCGGCCGCGATATTGCCGGTCTGGCTGCCGCCACGCACCACATTGGGGGCACCCATCAAGACCGGTTCGCCCGCCGCGTGGGCGGAGCGGGCGGCCGCGAGGGTCGTTGGAAACTCGGATATCGGCGCGCCGATGCTGCGATAGAAGGCGCGGGTTTCGTGCGTGTCATCGTCATGCGAGCCCATCGCTACGGCAAGCCCGGCAAGGCGGGTGGCGATGGCGGCAATGGCTGCGGGCACGTCGGGCGACTGCGCTTCGGCAGCGCGGACGATTGCCATCATCTCATCGCCCGTGCGTTTGGTCTGGGCAGCCCATTGCGCCAGCCGGTCGGGGCGGTTGTTGGCCATTTCCTGCGCTTCGGGCAGGTGGTTGTTGAAGACGACGAAATCGACACCGTGGAGCGCCACCGCTTCCACAACCGCGTCGTGTTCATGGATCACATGGGT
>CAIXBE010000102.1 GCA_903917595.1 uncultured Rhodobacterales bacterium | reverse complement strand
GAGGGCAGCCGCGTGGGCGAGGTCGGGGGCAAGGTAGCGGTCATCGCCTAGGGCCGCGACTTCGGATCTGAAGGCGGAAAGCGCGGCTTGCAGCGGGGCAGAAGTTCGCAAAGGGGCACGGAATTCAAGGCCTTGGGCGGCACACATCGCCTCGACCCCAAGGATGACGTTCAGGTTTTTCACCATCGGCCCAAGGCGGCGTGCACCGTGGGCGGCCATGGAGACGTGATCTTCCTGATTGGCGCTGGTCGGCGTGCTGTCAATGACCGTCGGATGGGCTAGGTGCTTGTTTTCACTCATCAATGCGGCGGTTGTGACTTCGGCGATCATCAGGCCGGAGTTCAGGCCGGGTTTCGGCGTCAGAAAGGCGGGCAGGTCGAAGTTCAGCGTCGGGTCGACCATCAGCGCCACCCGGCGTTGCGCAATCGCGCCGATCTCTGCCAAGGCAAGCGCGATCATATCTGCAGCAAAACCAACGGGTTCGGCGTGAAAGTTGCCACCGGACACGATCTGCCCGCCGGACAGAACCAAGGGGTTGTCGGTCGCCGCGTTCGCCTCGATCTGCAGGGTGCGTGCGGCCATGCGGAGGACGTCAATCGCAGCACCGGTGACCTGCGGCTGGCAGCGGATGCAATAGGGGTCCTGCACGCGGTGGTCGTCTTCGCGGTGGCTTTCGCGGATTGCCGAACCAGCGAGCAGCGCGCGCATCGCGGCGGCAGCCTCGATCTGCCCGGGATGGCCACGAAGAGCGTGGATTTCGGCTTCCAATGGCGCTGTCGAGCCCATGATTGCGTCGGTCGACATGGCCGAGATCACCAGCGCCTCATTCGCTGCGCGCCAGCCCTGGAAAAGCCCCGCCAAGGCATAGGCAGTGGAAAACTGTGTTCCGTTGATCAACGCAAGGCCCTCTTTCGCGCCCAGGGTGATTGGGGAAATGCCCCTGGATGCAAGGGCTTCGGCGCCGGTCTTTACCTTACCGTCCACCATTGCCTGACCATGGCCGATCATTACGGCGGCCATGTGGGCAAGAGGGGCAAGGTCGCCACTTGCCCCGACCGATCCCTGATCCGGGATGACCGGGATGACCCCAGCGGCCAGCATGTCCTGCAGGATGTCGACGACCACCAGCCGCACGCCTGATGCTCCTCGCCCCAGCGACAGAAGTTTCAGCACCATCATCAGACGGGTCACGTCCTGCGGCATCGGGTCGCCCACACCGCAGCAATGGCTAAGGATCAGGTTTTTCTGCAGGGTTTCCGTATCTTCCGAGGCGATCTTCACGCTTGCAAGCTTGCCAAAGCCAGTGTTCACACCGTAGACCGCCGCGCTGCCTTTGGCGGCGGCGGCGATATGGGCTGCGGCGGAAAGGATACCGGGGCGGGCGCTGTCGTGCAACCGGACGGGCAGATGTTGGCGGAAGATCCGCTCCAGTTGTTGCAGGGTCACTTGACCAGGAATCAGGATGTCAGGCGTCAAAACGGCCTCCGAAAATGCGGGAATGAAGGGGAGTGGCGCCGATCCGGTAGGCCAACTCAGCAGGATGGTCGGCGTCCCAAAGGCACAGATCGGCGCGCAAGCCGGGGGCGATGCGGCCGCGATCCGCCAGACCCAAGGCGCGGGCGGCGTGGGCGGTGGTGCCCATCAGCGCCTCTTCTGGGGTCAGGCGGAACAGAGTGCAGGCCATGTTCATCGCCAGCGTAAGCGAGGCCAGCGGCGACGAGCCGGGGTTCAGGTCGGTGGCCACGGCCATCGCAACGCCTGCCGCGCGCAGGGCGGCGATGGGGGGCATTTGGGTTTCGCGCAGGGTGTAGAATGCCCCCGGCAGGATCACCGCGACGGTGCCAGCGGAGGCCATCGCGGCGATGCCTTCGGGCGAGAGATACTCCAGATGATCCGCCGACAGCGCGCCGTGGCGGGCGGCAAAGGCGGTTCCGCCTTGGTCGGTCAGTTGTTCGGCATGCAGCTTGACCGGGAGGCCAAGCGCGCGGGCCTGCGCAAACAGCGGGGTCAGATCGGCCACCGAAAAGGCGATGGTTTCGCAAAAGGCATCGACGGCGTCGATCAGGCCTTCCTTGTGGCCGGCGTGCAGCGACGGCAGTGCCACCTCGGCGATATAGTCAGCCGTGCGGCCCTTGTAGTCGGGCGGAATGGCATGGGCGGCAAGATGGGTGGTGCGGACAGTCACCGGGCGGTCAAGGCCAATGCGGCGGGCGGCGCGGAGCATTTTCAGCTCGTCCACCACCGTCAGGCCATAGCCGGATTTCACCTCGACCGTGGTGGCGCCGCTGGCGATCAACTGGTCGATACGGGGCAGGGCGAGGGCCAGAAGCTGATCCTCCGATGCCGCGCGGGTGGCGGTGACGGTAGACAGGATGCCGCCACCGGCGCGGGCGATGTCCTCATAGCTGGCCCCTTGCAGGCGCAGTTCAAACTCCACGGCGCGGTGACCGGCGTGGACGGCATGGGTGTGGCAATCGATCAGGCCGGGGGTGACAAGGCGGCCCTGACAGTCGTGTTCAGGCAGAGCGCGGTATTCGGCGGGCAGGTCGGCCATGGGTCCGGCCCAGAGGATGCGGTCGCCCTGCAGCGCCACGGCGGCGTCGGGGATCAGGCCGTAGCCGCCTGTTCCAGGAATCGGGCTCATAGTGGCAAGAGTGGCGTGGGTCAGAAGCATCGGGCTTGCCTTATGACTGCATGATTGGCTAATATGTCTAGACATAATCTCTGTCAAGCGAGTCGCCATGATCCTGTTCGCCGAAACTGCGCTGTTGCCCGACGGCTGGGCGCAGGATGTCCGCATCCGCATAGACGGTGGCCGGATTGCCGAGGTCACTCCGGGGGCCGCGCGTCAGGGCACGGTGCATGCCTGTCTGCTGCCAGCGCCGGTGAACCTGCATTCGCACACCTTTCAGCGCGCCATGGCCGGGATGACCGAAAGCCGCACCGCG
>CAIXBE010000101.1 GCA_903917595.1 uncultured Rhodobacterales bacterium | reverse complement strand
TTCTGGTCCCGATCTGGGGCGAGGGACTGGCCTTCCTGCGGGTGCTCAGGCTGTTCCGGGTTTTCCATTCGCCGCAGACTCTCGACCAGCTCCGCGAGGACATCCCGGTCTTCCGTCGACACGAAACCGCGCTGCGCGCTGCCCTGAACCTTTTGATCTTCATCTTCGCGATGACCGCACTGGTCTATCAGACCCAGTCGGGGATGAACGACAAGATCGTGAACTACGTCGATGCGCTCTACTTCACCGTGACCACGCTTTCGACCACCGGCTTTGGCGACATCGTGCTGGTCGGCAACGCGGGCAAACTCCTCTCGGTCGCGATCATGATTTTCGGGATCAGCCTTTTCCTGCGGCTGGTGCAAGTGGTGCTAAGACCCCCCAAGGCCAGCTTTACCTGCCCCACTTGTGGGCTGCGGCGCCATGACCACGACGCCGTCCACTGCAAGGCCTGCGGGACGGTGCTGAACATCCCGGATGACGGGGTGGATTGAGGGGGGACCGCGCCCAAACCTATTTGGTACGCTTTACGGCACGACCTCTCCGCCCGAAGGTCTGCTGGCAACGTTGCAGACGCGCATTTCCGGGGAGAGGCCGGGCGCGGCCCGATTGGCTTCGCCCGTGATTCCGGGAAAGGAGGGAGTCCTTGGCCGGCAGATGTGCGGAAGAAGCAACCAGACAAATACTCATTCACAAATGAATGCTGTCCATGGAAGGCTAACCGCGGAAGGCCCTGCCGGTCCATTGCCAACTTTGATCGGCTTTGGGTGGCTCTCACTGCCGTTTGCATTGAGTGTGGCTGCATGCTCATTTTGCCCGCCAAGCTTCGTCTTGGAAGCACAACAAAGTCCACTCCGGGCTCGAACTTGCCGTTGGCTCCGCCCTCATCCTATCGTCTCTGAAGGACCACACAACATCTCCCCGATATCTCCCTCTCAGTCCCAACTCCGGGGACAGGGAGGCTTTTGCGGCTCCCATCAAACCTTGCCAAATCCTTGACGCCCACATCCATTGGATTGGTTTCAAACGATTTTAGAAACATGTCCACTGTGGACACCTCACCCCATCCGAAGCGCCATATCCAGCATCCGGTTGGAAAAGCCCCATTCATTGTCATACCAGCCAAAGACCCGCAGCATCCCCCCGTCCGTCACCTTTGTCTCGGAGCAGGCCATCACCACCGACTCCGCCCTTGCCCGCAGATCGGTGGACACCAGCGGCCTATCCGTGGCCCCGATCACCCCGCCAGCGGCACGGAAGGCCTCGTTGACTTCCTCGACCGATGGCCGTCTTTCCGTCAGCAGATGGAAGTCGACGCAAGAGACGCTTGCCACCGGCACCCGCACCGCCTGCGCCACGATCCGGCCCGCAAGGTCCGGAAGCACCACGTCCAGCAAACGGGCTGCAGAGGTCGTGGTCGGCACCATCGACAATGCCGCCGCCCGGCTGCGGGGATAGTCGGCTGCAGGGGCATCCACCGTCGGCTGGCTGCCGGTATAGCAGTGCACCGTCGTCATTGACCCCGTCACGATCCCCCACCGTTCATGGATCAGTTTGGCCAGCGGAGCCAGCGCGTTCGTCGTGCAGGACGCGTTCGATACGATCCGCTGCCCCGTGAGGCGGTCATCATTGGCACCCAATACCACCGTCACGTCTGCCGCAGCCGATGGCCCCGAGATCAGCACCCTTGCTGCCCCGGCATGCAAGCCGCGCTCGGCCGCTTCCCGCGCTTCGGCCCGTCCGGTGCATTCCATAACCAGACCGACGCCATGAAGATCAAGGCAGGAAAGGTCCGGCGTGCGGTGTAATGGAATCCTGCCCCCGTCCACCACCAAAGCGCCGATCTCCAGGGATACGGTGCCGCGCCACGGCCCGAAGACGCTGTCAAATTCAAAAAGATAGGCGCACATTTCGGGTGACGCGATGTCGTTGATCCCGGCGATCTCAAGCCCGGGCCAGCGACCCGGTGTCTGCAGATAGGCCCGCAGGACCGACCGCCCGATGCGGCCGAAACCGTTGATGAAGATCCGCATCCGTCGCACTCTCCCACCGAATAGTTTAATCAGAGCATGGGTTTGGGACGACAGCAACAGGAGAGGGCGCAAATCTTGTGCCCCATACAATCGTAGCCTGGCCGGAAATTTCAGACACTTCGGGACGATTTCCTTGAAGAAATCGCCTTAGACGTTGACGTCAACCCCCACTCCCCGCTTTCGGGCCAGCGCCACGGCAACCGCAGCCACGGCCAGGTCCTGCAGGCCAACTCCGGTGCCATCGAAAAGGGTGATCTCGTCGATGGACCGACGCCCCGGATCGCGCCCGATCAGCACGTCGCCCAGAGGGGTAATGGCGCTTGCATCCAGCGTTCCTGCAGCAATGGCATGCTGTGTCTCACCGATGGAAATCGACTGGGCGACTTCGTCGGTGAAGACGCGGGCGGCGGCGACAAGCGCGGGGTCGACTTCTTGCTTGCCCTTGGTGTCAGTGCCCATACATGCCAGATGAGTGCCGGAGCTGACATGCGCCGCCATAAGGCTTGCCGCAGGGGAGGACGTGATGGTGATGATCACATCGGCCTCGCGCAGGCGGGGAAGATCGACGGCTTCGAACGGCAGGCCAAGTTCGGCTGCGACGGCGCCCAACTTCGGCAACATCTCGGGATGAAGGTTCCAGGCGATAACCCGTTCAAACCGCCGCACTCGCGCCGCGGCGCTCAGCTGAAATCCGGCCTGATGACCGGCCCCAACGATCCCCAGAACCCGCGCATCCGGGTTGGCAAGCCGGTCGATGGAGATGGCACTTGCCGCCGCCGTCCGCAAGGCGGTCAGTAGGTTGCCGCCAACCATCGCCTGCGGCCGCCCGGTTTCGGGATCGAACAGAAAGACGCTGGACTGGTGATTGATCAAGCCCTTGGCTGCATTGCCAGGGAAATAGCCCCCCGCCTTGACGCCCAGCATCGCGCCTGTCCGGTCGAGGCCCGATTTGAAGCCGTATTGCCGCCCTCCGCCCAAAGCTTCGCGCACTACAGGGAAATTATGGGCCTCGTCGCGCGCCATTGCGACAAAGCAGTCCGTTACTGCCCGAAACGCATCTTCCGGCGAGACGAGAGAGGCGATCATAGCCTCGGGGAGGATCAGCATGGGCAGGTTCCTTGTGAATGAGGTCGCAGCGGGGGGTTCACACCCCCCGCACCCCCCGTGGAGTATCTGAACCAAGAGGAAATCAGTAAGCCTTGCCGCGTGCCGAGACCGGCCAGACCACCTCGACCACGCCGCCACGGACCCCGACATACCAGTCATGCACGTTGCAGGTCGGGTCACAGTGGCCGGGGACGAGGCGCAGCTTGTCGTTGACTTTCAAGACGCCCTGCGGGTCGTCGACGACACCATGTTCATCGCTGCATTTGATGTATTTGACATCCGTCCGGCCAAAGACGACCGGCAGGCCGCTATCCACTGACTGCGCCTTGAGGCCCGCGTCGACCACGGCTTTGTCGGCCTTCACATGGCTCATCACCGAGGTCAGGATGAAGAGCGCGTTTTCCCATTCGCCCTGGTCGATCCGCTTGCCGTTTTCATCAAGGATGCGGCCGTAGTCAGCATCCATGAAGGCGTAGGAGCCGCATTGCAGCTCGTTGTAGACCCCGGAGCCGCTTTCGAAATAGTAGGACCCGGTGCCGCCGCCCGAGATGAGGTCTGCCTTAAGGCCAGCAGCTTCCAGCGCATCGGCACAGGATTTGACCTGGGCGATGGCGGCATCCAGCTTCGCTTTGCGGTCGGCGTAAAGGTCCATGTGCTGCATCGCGCCCTGATAGGCTTGGATGCCGCTGAACATCAGCCCTTTCGCCGCGGAAACCGCCTTTGCGATGGCAACGACTTCCTCGGGTGTCTTCACACCGCATCGGCCCGCGCCGCAGTCGATCTCAATGAAAACCTCCAGCGTGGTCCCGTGCTTGACGGCAGCGGCGGAAATGTCAGCCACGTTGGCCAGATCATCGACGCAGACGATGGTCCGGCAGCCGTATTTCGGCAGACGGGCGAGGCGGTCTATCTTGGCGGGGTCGCGGACCTGATTGCTGACCAGAATGTCCTTGATGCCGCCACGGGCGAAGACCTCAGCCTCGGACACCTTCTGGCAGCAGACGCCGACGGAGCCGCCAAGGCGTTCCTGCAGCAATGCCACATCGACCGACTTGTGCATCTTGCCATGAACACGGTGGCGCATGCCGTGGGCGCGGGCGTAGTCGCCCATCTTGATGATGTTCCGCTCCAACGCGTCAAGGTCCAACACAAGGCAGGGGGTCTGGATGTCTTTCTCATCCATTCCAGGCAGGGCGGGGATGTCGTAGCCGACCTCAAACCCTTCGAAGTTTGTTTGCTTGTTCATGGGGTCAGCCTTTCATCCAGGGAAGTTTGTCCAGATCGACGTTGCCGCCAGTGATGATGATGCCGACACGCTTGGCCTTGAAGGCGTCGGGGTTTTTCAAGACGCAAGCCAGCGGCACGGCGCTGGAGGGTTCCAGGACCACGCGCAGGTGCTTCCATGCCAGTTTCATCGCATCGATGATTTCCTGTTCCGAAGCCGTGTAGATCTCGGAGACGTGGGTCGAGACGAAGTGCCAGGTCAGGTCCTTCAGCGGCACCAAAAGCCCGTCGGCGATGCTTTTGGGAGAATCGTCGGCGATGATGTGACCGGATTTGAAGCTGCGATAGGCGTCATCGGCGGTTTCGGGTTCAGCCGCGATCACCTTGGTTTCGGGCGCAAGGGTTGCCAGCGTCAGGCAAGTGCCCGAAATCATGCCGCCGCCGCCGATGGGGGCCACGACCATATCAAGGCCGTCGGTCTGTTCCACGAACTCCCGCGCGCAGGTGCCCTGTCCGGCGATGACGCGGGGGTCGTTGTAGGGATGGACGAAGTCACCGCCGGTCGCGGCCTGCACTTGCGCAAAGGCCGCCTCGCGGCTGGAGGTAGAGGGTTCGCATTCGGTGATCACCCCGCCATAGCGGCGCACGGTATCCTTTTTCGCCTGCGGGGCGGTGCGCGGCATGACAACGTTGCACGGAATACCGCGCAGCATGGCAGCGTAGGACAGGCACGAGGCGTGGTTGCCCGAGCTATGGGTGGCGACGCCCGCTCTCGCCTGCGCCTCGGTCAGGCCGAAGACGGCGTTGCTGGCACCGCGCACCTTGAAGGCGCCGGGTTCCTGGAAGTTCTCGCATTTGAAGTAAAGCTGCGCGCCGGTCAGGTCGTTCAGGTAGTCCGACGTCCGCACCGGGGTCTGGCGGATATGGGGCCTGATCCGCTCATGCGCTGCAATCATGTCGTCATAGGTGGGAATATACATCGGACCAGCCCTATTCCGCCGCTATGGCCAATGCGGGGACGGTGCCCCGATAGTAGTCTTGGGCCGCCGCGACACCTGAGCCGAGTTTGACCGGCCAGCCCAGATCGGCCATGCACATCTCGGCCACGGCAAGGCCCGACAACATCATCGCGTCGGTCAGCATCCCCAGATGGCCGATGCGGAAGACCTTTCCCGCGACCTCGCCAAGGCCAACGCCGAAAGCCATGCCGTATTTCGTTGCGGCAAGCTGAACAAGATCGGTGCCGTTGCAGCCCTCGGGCACCTTCACCGCTGTCACCGTGTCGGAGTAGAGGTCGGGAAATTTGGCATAGGGTGCCATGCCCCAACCGGCGATGGCCCGGCGGACGCCTTCGGCCATACGGTGGTGGCGGGCGTAGACGTTGTCGAGGCCTTCGCTTTCCAGAAGATCGATGGCATGGGCAAGGCCCGCGATCAGGCCAACAGCAGGAGTATAGGGATAGCCGCCGCGACCGTAGGCGGCCAGCATGTCCTTGAAATCAAAAAAGGTGCGCGGCAGTCGCGCGGTGTCCATTGCGGCAATGGCCTTCGGGCTTACACCAAGGATTGCCAGACCAGCGGGCAGCATGAAGCCCTTCTGACTGCCCGCAACGGCCACATCGACACCCCAAGCAGTGAAGTCGAACGGCATCGACGCAATCGAGGAAACCCCGTCGACAAACAGCATCGCCGGGTGGCCGGTCGCATCCATCGCGCGCCGGATGCCTGCGATGTCGGATTTGACCCCGGTCGCGGTTTCATTGTGGGTGGCCAGCACCGCCTTGATCTGGTGGTTCTTGTCGGCGCGCAGCGCCTTTTCGATGGCCGCGAGAGGTGCACCTTCGCCCCACGGGGCCTCGATCACTTCGACGTCAATACGGTGGCGCTGGCACATGTCGATCCAGCGGTGGCTGAACATGCCGAACCGCGCAGCAAGCACGGTGTCGCCGGGTGACAGGGTGTTGGAAATAGCCGCCTCCCAGCCGCCGGTCCCGGTCGAGGGGATAAGAATAACCTCTCCTGCATCCATCTTCAGCACCCGGCGCACGCCTGCGATGGCGGGCTTGAACACCCGCGCAAAGGCCGGGCTGCGGTGGTCGATTGTCGGCATGTCGCAGGCCTTGCGGATCGAGTCCGGGATATTCGTCGGGCCGGGAATGAAGACAGGGTTCTGGGTGGACATGGGCGCAATCTCCCTTTCGCTTGGGGAAAGACTAGCGGGCGAGACAGGATCATACAATTTTTTCGAAAAGATTTTTCACTTTATGAAAGATATGCTAATAATTCCTTGGATCAATCGCTTACGCTTTTTCAGAAATAGTCGAAAGTAGGACGATGTCACAAAAACCACGCGGGCGGCCGAAGGCCTTCAACGACAAGACCGACCAGAACACGGTGCAGGCATTGGACCGGGGGCTGCAGATTCTGGCGCATGTCGCAGCCCACCCCGGCCGCACTCTGTCCGAGATCACCGAAGCCACCGGCGAGGCCGTCGCAACCGTCTTTCGCGCCCTTGTCACCCTGCAGG